>CAXSEW010000580.1:0-2958 GCA_964236185.1 uncultured Nakamurella sp.
CAACTCCACCTTGGGCAGTGCGGCGATGAAGTCGGTCAGCTGGTCCACGCCGGCCAGTGTGACAGCGCCGGCGGACTACGCCGCCAGCCGCCCCGGCGCAGGCGGCTCGGTCGTCACTCGTCCACCAGCTCCCGGAGGAACCGGGCGTTGCGCACGCGCCGGGCAGCTACTGCACGTCCTCAGTGGTCGTAGCTCCACCCCGAAGTGCCGATCAGCACAGTCACGGACAGACCACCCGGACAGCTGACCGACGCCGGCGTGGGCGACGCAAGGGCGCTGCCGTCACTCCGCCTTCAGCGACGACTCCTTGTGTGCGGCCTTCTTGCCGCTCTTCTCCGACTTGACGACCCAGTAGGGGTCGTCGTCGGACGCCTTGAACTTCTGGCCGTCGAAGGTGAACTCCTTCGTATGGCGCTCTTCCGCGGTGCCGTGAGTGGGGCCCTGCGAGGTGTTCCAGGACACCTTCGCGCTTTTCTTGAGCGACATCTGCATTCCTCTTTCTCTGGTGGAGTGTTACCGGTGCGACGCGAGCAGCGTTGCGCCGTCGGCGCCGGACTGCTGATCGCTCCTGCTGCGATTGCGATCGACGAGCGCCTCGGCGATGGAGACGAGCAGAGCTGCGGCGACGAAGACGAGCGCCACCACCAGGCCGTGTTCGAAGGCCCGGTCGAAATTCTGCTCGGGCCCTACCTGGGCGAAGAAGATCGCACCGACCGCCGCGATGCCGATGGCGGATCCGATGCGCTGGCCGGTCTGCAGCAATCCACCCGCGGTGCCCGCCCGCTCGACCGGCACGCGCGACAGCGTGATCGTCTGGTTCGGGGAGATCACCAGGCCGGAACCGATGCCGGCGACGAGCAACGGGACGAGCAGGGCCCATCCGGTGCCGTTCCGGGGAACCAGATGCACTCCCACCAGCACTCCCACGAAACCGATCGCGACGACCACCAGGCCGATGACCACCAGCGATTGCCCGAAGCGCTGGACGATCCGGCCGCCCACCGCCGCGGCCACTCCGGAACCGAGCGCGAACGGCACCGTTGCCAGGCCCGCCGCGAGCGCCGAGTAGTGCAGACCGCTCTGCAGCAGCAGCGTCAGGACGAAGAACAGCGGCGTGAAGCCGGCGAAGTAGAGGCTGATCATGCCGGTGCCGAACGAGTACGAACGGATGCTGAACAGACTGAGGTTGACCAACGGCTGACGGTCGCGCTGCTGGTAGCGGCGCTCCCAGAGGACGAAGCCGATCAACAGCACGGCCGCCGGCACCAGCAGCAGCCACTTCCTGTTGCCTGGCCATTCCTGCTGCTGCAGGAACGGCAGGAGCAGCACGACCACACCGAGTCCGAGCAGCACCAACCCGACCGGGTCGAGGTCCTGACTGCCCCTACCAGCCCGCGCGGCCGGGGGCGGGATCAGCTTCCAGGCCAGTGGGATGGCGGCCAATCCGATCGGCACGTTGACGTAGAACACCCAGCGCCAGCCCTCCTGCTCACCGAAGGCGGAGATCAGCAGACCACCCAGCAGCGGGCCGATGGCGGTCGAGATGCCCACCACCGCGCCGAACAGTCCGAACGCCTTGCCGCGCTCCCTACCGGTGAACAACTCCTGGATCAAGGCACTGATCTGCGGGGTGATCAGGCCACCGGCCAGCCCCTGGATGATCCGGGACACCGCCAGCCAGGTGCTGCCCTGGGCCGCGCCGCAGGCTGCACTGGCGAGGGTGAACAGGCCGACACCGACGATGAACATGTTGCGCCGGCCGCGCATGTCGCCGAGCCGGCCCGCCGGGACCAGGATCAGACCGAACGACAGCGCATAACCCGACAGCACCCACTGCAGGGAAGCGCTGGAGGCGTCCAGTCCCAGCCGGATCGACGGCAGCGCGACGTTCACGATCGAGACGTCGAGCAACACGATGAAGCCGCCGACCAGACAGACGGCCAGCGCCTGCCAGCGGCGGCGGTCGGGCTCCGACTCGATGGGCGCACCGTTGGGCGGCCCGCTCCGGGCAGGTTCGACCTGGTTCGCCGGAACAGACCGGGAGGGCGCCGACGCGGACCGCTGTGTAGCGCGTGCCTGGACCGCCTCGATTGAATGCTTGCCGCTCACAACTCGTGCCTATCGCTGGTAGTGGTGCGGACGACGACCAGCCGCCGGACGTCCGCTGTGCTCGTCCGGGCCCGGCGAGACCTTTCCATTGTGCAGACGGGTACCGACAGCCATGCTGATCCGGCTCGGAGATGCCCGGTGGCCGTGGCCGGTCGGCGACACGGCCAGCGTCAGGCCTGATGGCGCCCGGCTCTGCCCTCGGCAAGCATCTGCAGCCGGGTCAGCGATTCACGGTTGCGCCAGTCCAGCGCTGCGTGCCGGATCGGGGCGGGCACCAATGTGCCGGGTCCTGCGGTGGCGTCCTCGCGGATGGTCACCGTGCACCCGCCCGGGCTCGGCGTGACGGTGAGCCGCACCTCGGCCTCGCCGGCCGGCCAGCCCTTGGCTCGCAGCAGCAGGTTCCGGGGCGGGTCGTACTCCTTGACCACGGAGATGTCGTCGATCAGCAGTGGCCAGATGCCGGCCGAGTGGTGGAGCTTGCTCCCCACGGCGGGCCAGTTCTCGTCGACGTCGCGGATGCGGGAAGCCCCGACCACCCAGGTCGCGTACAGCCAGCCGTCTTCGAGCACCTCGAACACCTGCTGCGGGGTACAACCGAATTCCCGCTTGATCTCGCTCATGTCCCATCTGTTTCCTACCGACGGCGAATCAACCTCCCGGCCCGAAGGTGGCCTCGTCGTTTCGCACCCGGGTGAGGCGGCGACCCGTCCTCAGAGGTGACTGGGCAGGGCGCCGTTCTGCTGGCCCGGCGCGCGGCCGGCCTGATCGGGCGGCGCGACGCTGTCGGACGGCCCGGTCGCGGCGGCGGGATCCGCCGGCACGCCGCTCGCCGCCGGCTGCGCTTGCGGC
>CAXSEW010000581.1:0-2954 GCA_964236185.1 uncultured Nakamurella sp.
GAGAAGTTGCCGGCGGACAGGAACTTTCCGCCGCCGGCGATGGAGAAGTAGGCGATGATGACGACGAGGACGCCGAGGATCCACACCGACTGCAGGTTGGTCAGCCTCTTCAGGACGGAATCGTTACCGGTGCCGTCGTCGACCGAAACCGGCGCCTGCGACTTCGAAGACGTGGTGGTCATGCTATCGATCCTTCCGAGAAGTCGAGAGCGCCGGTCATCGCGCCCACCAGTTGTTCGACCGATGCGTCCTTTGTCTGGATGGTGGTCACCCGCCGGCCGAGACGCATCACCTGCACCCGGTCCGACACCTCGAGCACGTGCGGCATGGAGTGCGAGATGAGCACGACGGCGATACCGCGGTCGCGGACCCGCTTGATCGTCTCCAGCACGTTCTTGGTCTGCACCACACCCAGTGCCGCGGTGGGTTCGTCGAGGAACACCACCTTTGACGCCCAGGCGATGGCCCGCGCGATGGCGATGCCCTGCCGCTGCCCGCCGGACATGGAGCCGACCGGTGCGGTGAGCGAGCGGACCGTGGCGCCGAGTTCGTCGAAATTGGCCCGCGCCCGCTTTCGCATCTCCCTGTTGTCCATGAACCCGAGCTTGCCCAGCACCCCCTTGGCCGGGATCTCCCGGCCGAGGAACACGTTCTGGGCCGGATCGAGGTGCGGAGCCAGCGCGAGATCCTGGTAGACCACCTCGATCCCGAGGGCGGACACCTGCTGCGGGGTGGTCATCTCGATCTGCCTGCCCTCGAAGAAGATGTCACCCTCGTCCAGCTGCAGGTTGCCCGAGAGGGCCTTCACCATGGTGGATTTGCCGGCACCGTTATCACCGATCAGCGCAACGACCTCTCCGGCGTTGATGTCGAAATCGGCGCTGTCCAGCGCCCGGACGTGTCCGAAACTCCTGGACAGGCCGCGGGCCTCAAGGATGGGGGTCACCGCGTTGTCACCTCCGTGTAGGGGCGCGCACGCCCGTCGATCACCTGGACGAGATTGTCCAGGCGACGCCTTCCTTCGTTCGCCAGGAACGCCTGGCGTTCCGGCCGGCTCATGCCGACCGCGTCCTTCCAGATGGACCGGCCGGCGATGAAACCGCTCGCTCCACCTGCATCGCACGAGATACGCAGTGCTGCTGCGAATTCGTCGAATGCGACGCCTGCCGACAGCACGGCCCACGGCACGGTCAACGAATCGGCCAACCGCTTGCAGGACGCTGCATCCCCCGGGTACTCGACCTTGATCAGGTCGGGCCCCAGCTCGTCCATCAGGATCGCCGCTTCGACGATGCGGTCGGCGCGCTGCGCCGGGGTGGGCGGCTCCTCGCCGGCCAGCGGGAAGATGAGGTTCTCCATGACGCTGGGAATACCGACCTCGCGGCAGTCGGCGACCACCTGCTTGATGACCTCGAGTACTTCGGCGGTGGTGTCGACCCCGTCCGGTCCCGGCTTGCGGTCGGCGCGCAGCTGCACGTAGAACTTCAGCGCATCGCCGCCCTGATCCTTGACCCATTGGGCGTTGAGGGCCGGGTCGCGGTGTCCCCGCGGTTCACCGTTGATGGTGCCCCGCTCGGACGGCTCGGCCGCGACCAGGACGCCGTAGGGCGGCCCTTCCGACGGCAGCAGGGACAAGGCCGGCGTGCCGAAGGTCGGGTCGAGCAGATAGCCGGAAGCGCTGCCGCGCAACGCTTGCACCGTATCGGCCTTGATCTGCACGAGTTCTTCGTCGGACGGGTCGGGAATACCGACGGCGTGGTACATGCGCTTGAGAGTGTTGCGCTGATCCATGGCGACAATGGCGAAGGTGGCCTGCTCGGTTGCGATGCTCGCAAGACCGGTCTTGGTAGTGGAGCCTGTCATCGGGTGATCTCCTCTAGGGTTCGTGCGCTGGTGGTGGCCTCGTCGGCCTGGGTGTAGCGGGCGGCGAAGGCTTCGCTGGGCCCCTGTGGCGACTGAGCGGTGTTGGCGCTGAGATCGCCGGTGCGGGAGAGTTGATCGGCGACGGTGGCTGCGTGCGCCGCGAACATGGTGGCGCCGAAGGCGCCTGCCTGGGATCGGTCGGAAAAGCGAACGCGGGGCAGCGATTCCGCCTTTGCGCGGCGGACCGAGGTCATCCGGGCCCATCCGCCGGCCACCACCACGGCGTCCGCCGGTCCGATTTCCGCCGCCATCAGGTCCAGGCAGCGGGCCGCCTCGTCGATGCCGTTTGCTAGGATGGCCAACCACATCGCCGCGGGACTGATCGAGTCGGTGGTGATGGTGACGCGCAGGGTGCCGTCGTCGTTTGCGGCGCCCCACACCCGGATGCCGTCGAGATTCGCCGTACCGGCGGCGACCGCATCCTGTAGCGCGCAGGCAGCCCGGTCCAGCTCGCTGCGCCGGGTGCCGTCACCGGCACCCAGCAGGTCCAGCGTTCGGCGCAACAGCAAGCCGGCTTTCGTACCGCCGAGCAGTACCCGGCGACCGGCCAGCACGTGGTGGACGACGTTCACACCAGCAGATGCCAGGCGCTCCCTGGCTGCTCGGTCCAGCGTGCCCGGCATCGACCGCACCAGCGCCTCCGCGGTACCGAACGAGTCGAAAACCTCGTCCGCGCCGACCATTCCGCAGCCGACGGCCGCCACCGGGTGGTCGTGGCCGGCGACGGTGAGCACTGCGCCGTGCAGAACCTGCGGAACCGATGGCCCACCGGCCAGCCCCAGCGGTGTCCCGGCGACGACCCGCGGCGGGACCAGTGACGCGTCGGCGTCGATGGCGGCCAACGCCTCCGGCCACAGATCGCCCGAATCCTGGTCCAACAGGCCGGTTCTGGCGATCAACGACATTTCGGCTGCCCGCACGCCGCCGAGCCGGTGCACCACGAACTCGGGCACGTTCAGCCATTGGCGACCTCGCAGCACCGTGCCCTGTCCGCGCATCCAGGCCAGCTTGGCGATCGTTGCCAGCGGGGA
>CAXSEW010000582.1:0-2947 GCA_964236185.1 uncultured Nakamurella sp.
TGGAATGACGCGAGTCTCCACCCGCTGGGAGACATCTGGCTCAGATCCGCTCCTTACGGCCTGGGCTCGCTGGGAAAGACCAGCCGGGTCAATGACGACTCGAGTTACGCCTTGCACTTTCTGCCGGCCGTGAGCGTGCGCACCGACGGCACGATCTGCACCTCCTGGTACGACCGCCGCATTGCGGGCGCGGACTCCACGCGGACCGATTACTACGCCGACTGTCGCGCCACGGCCACCAGCAACGTCACCGACACCCGGATCACCACCGGCTCGACCGATTGGGCCGGAACGTCTTCGCTGATCAACCCGAACTTCGGCGACTACACGGACAACGCCACCGACGGCGTCAGCACCTACTTCACGTGGAGCGACGGACGGCTCGGCGTCCCCCAACCGTTCACCGCCCGCCGCTGACCTCGCAGGTAATGCGATGCCGCTGGGGAGGACTGGAATGGCGCGAAAAGAGACGCCACGAGAGACGGGGATCCTGTTCCTGGGCCTGCTGGCCTTCTGCATCGGGGTCGTCGTTCTGCTGCTGGCCCTCCTCCTGGGGTTCCACCTCCAGAGTTCCCCGAGCGCCGATGCCGACACGGCCAAGGCTCAGCAGATCGGCATTCCCGCCCTGGTCGCCCTCGTCGTCGGGATTGTGGCGCTCGCCGGGCGGCGCCGAGGCTGGGCTCTGACCGTCGGCTCGGTGGGCGCCGCCGCGGCGGTCGTGGCCGTGCTGCTCACCGCCCTGCTCCCCGGCGGCGATTAGCTGGCTCAGCCCTGGCGAGTGAGCGCCCGTCCGGCTGATCGATTCATTGCGCTGTCAAGCTCGCTGCATACCGGTCAGCGAGCCCACGCGGGATCCGGCCCTTGGCCGACACCTCGATGCCCTGCGCTGCCGCCCACAGTCGGACCGCTGACGCCGGCGGGCCGGACACATCGGCGCGACGTGGCGACACCGGCATCACATCAGGCAACGACCCCAGCGCCGGCCCGCGCGCGAAAGACTCTTCCAGCGCGCTGGTGTGCGAGGCGGCAGCAAGCTCCGCCAGGCACGCCCCGAGCCAGCGATACACCCACTCCTGCGCCAGGTCTCGCGTCTCGCAGAAGACGATCGGCACCGCGGGAAACCGGGCCTGGGCCTCGGCCAGCGCCTCCGGGGCCGTCGCCCCCGGCGCAAACGGCAGCTTGAACAGGCGGGAGTAGCGATCCTCGACGACTACCGCGGACCTCGGCAATGCGGACAGTTCCGCCATGGCAAATGTCAGCTTGCCCGAGAGCAGGCTGCTGGCCAGATCGTCGACGGTCTTGCGTTCCACGGCCGCGACCACGCCTCCGTCGAGCTCGACGCCGTAGTCACCAGCGGGAAGTCGCCGGCGCGTGGTCGCCGCCTGCTGGTGGGAGAACCGGTAGGGATATTTCTCGGCCGTGTCGACCACGATGTCCAACACCTGACCATGGGCACGGGCGGTCGGGATCGCCACCGCCGGCCGCGCCTGCTTGGACGTCCGCGGCGACTGCCAGAAGATCATCTCGCGGCCGCGGGCCATGGCCAGCACGATCTGCGACCGGTTCTCGCGGGCTCGTTCGAGCACCAGGTCGATCGCCGGACCCCGCCGCGTGCACGCACGGACGGCGTGCCGCTCGAGCACCTCGGCGTCGGCGGGCCATTCCGTGGCGCGGTGACAGTAGATCTTCTTCTCCCGCGGCCAGGTATCGCGCACCTTCAGGACGATTCCGCGTTCACCCAGCGGTATCCGGATCAGGTAGGGCAGGGTGGAGTCCGGCTCCGGATTGCGGGCGATCAGCAGGTCCTGCGGCATGTCTGCGATTATCCGGTCCTAGTCCCGGGTGGTGGAAGCTGCCACTCGGGAACTCCGGAGCCGACCGTCACCGGATTGGCGTCCACCCGCCGCACGGCCGTCTCCCGGGATCACCGCAGCCGCCCTCGAACAAGCGGTCCGAGCGATAGGGTGTCATGGTCAGTCAAGAAGACGCTGGCACTAGCACAGGTTGGAAGTCCACGTAGTGGCTGACTCG
Organism: uncultured Nakamurella sp.; assembly: GCA_964236185.1. Taxonomy (GTDB): domain Bacteria; phylum Actinomycetota; class Actinomycetes; order Mycobacteriales; family Nakamurellaceae; genus Nakamurella. The sequence continues at coordinate 2,032 of CAXSEW010000582.1, forward strand.
ACGAGCCAAACGCAAGCGCTTCCGAATGCCGATCAGGCGTCGGACAGCGCCTTCGAGCCGTACCACATCGCTGAGAGCATCGCCCAGTTCGCGACGCACCTGCAGGAGACCGATGCCGATCCCGTCGAACTGACCCGGCTCATCGTCGAGGGTGCGGTCAAGCTGGTCCCGGGTGCCGACTGTGCGGCGGTGCGTCGAATGGCCGGGCGTGGTCGGCTGCAGATGGAATTCGCGACCGACCAGGACCTGGCCGGCCGCTTGATGGACCTGCAGAACGCCCTGGGCGAAGGTCCCTGCCTGGACGCGCTCGCCACCGGACTCCAGATCAAGGTCGCCGACATCAGCACCGAGTCGCGCTGGCCGTTGTTCTCGCCGGCGGCTGCACAGCTCGGGGTGGTGGGCATGCTGTCCACCCCGATGGAACTTCGTGATCACACCAGCGGTTGTCTCGCGCTGATGGGAACCACCGTCGCATTCGATGACGAGGCCGCGAGCATGGCGCGGCTGTTCGCCGTGCACGCCGGGATCGCGCTGTCCGGGTCGATCCGTCAGGAGTCGCTCACCACCGCCTTGAGCAACCGGGAGATCATCGGACAGGCCAAGGGCATTCTGATGGAACGCTTCAAGATGACCGGGAGCGGGGCGTTCGCCGCGCTGGTCAAGGTGTCGGCGGACAACAACATCAAGCTGCGGACGGTGTGCGAAGAACTGTGCCGCACCGGCATTCTCGCCAGCACGCCGGCCAAGCAGCCGTCGCGCCGGTAGACCAGCACCCGGCGGTCAGCCGCCGAAGGCCCCGACGGTCACCTCACCGGTGGTCAACGCCACGGCGACCTGCTCCACCGTCTGCTCGTGCGCATCGGCGTAGTCGTGCAAGAGGTCGAGCGCGGTGGCATTGTCGATGGCGAGTGCGAGG
>CAXSEW010000583.1:0-2932 GCA_964236185.1 uncultured Nakamurella sp.
GATAGCGGGGCGAGGTCGTCGATGATGTCGTGGCCGTACTCACCGCGGATCAGGATCCGGCCGTACGGTCCCGGGTCACCGATCCGCTGGGTTGGTTTGCCACGCCGCAACTTTGCCTCGGGTAGGTCGGAGAGATCCGGCAGATGACCCTCCCTGGTGTGGATCACCAGCAGTCCGGCGGCCCGGGCCGCATCGAGGACCCGTTGCAGTGGCGGCACCACCACTGCCAATTGCGACACGTCGTTGCCCAATGTTTCGCCGAACCCCCCGGGCAGCAGGAAATCGCGCTGCATGTCGATGATGATCAGCGCCACCTCCCCGGGTGGCAGCGGGAACGCCCCGGGCTCAGCATCAACGAAGGGCATTGCGAGGGTGGCGCTTTCGTCCGTCATGGGGGACTCCTTCATCGAGGTGGGTGCGGACAGCTGGAATCAGGAGGTCGATTTCGCCCAGGCGGCAGTGGCAACGGAGAACGATTCGGACAGCAGTGCGGCCACCGACAGGACCAGATCGTCGGACAGCGCGGGACCGAGCACCATGACGCTGCACGGGCGGCCGTCGACGGTCAGACCGGCCGGCACCGCGACGGCACACAGGTCCAGCAGATTGCCGAAATGCGTGTAGTGACCCAGGGTTGTGTTGGTGCTGATTGGTTCGGCCAGGACTTCCGGCACCGTGAACGTGGTGCCGATGGTGGGCACCAGCAGCACGTCCATCCCTGAGAAGAGTCGACCGACCTCGGCCTTCAACTCGGCCAGTCGGTACTGAGCCCGGAAGACGTCGACGGCGGTGAACCTGGCCCCACCGGCGATGATCTCCGCGACCACCGGCAGCGCGGCATCGGGTTGGTCGGTGAGGAAATCACCGAATTCAGCCAACCGCTCCGCCACCCATGGCCCCTGGTACAGCAGGGCGCCGGCCGCCAGGAACGGGGCGAGCGGCACGTCGACCTGCAGTGGCAGCGCGCCAGCGGCGATGTCGCGCGCGCGGCGATGCGCCTGCGCCATCGCCTCGTCGCCGAAGAAGTCCAATTCGGCGAAGGCAGGCAACCCCACGCGTGCCTGCCGGGCCGGAGTGGCGTCCAGTCGACGCGGTCGACTCCACGGATCTCGGTCGTCCGGCGCGGCGACCACGTCGAACACCGCCCCGAGATCGTCGACCGTGGCGGCGATCAGGCTGACGCAGTCGAGCGATCGACAGGCCGGGACCAGCCCGACCGTGCTGATCAATCCCCGGGACGGCTTGAATCCGAGCACCCCGTTGAGGGCCGGCGGCACGCGCCCGGAGCCGGCCGTGTCGGTGGCCACGGCGAAGGGCACCTGACCGAGCGCAACAGCCAGTGCCGAGCCGGAACTGGAACCGCCGGAGATGAGGTCGCCGCCGAACACACTGCGCGGCTGCGTGTACGGCGTCCGGGTGCCGTTGAGCCCGGTCGCGAACTGATCGAGATTGGTCTTCCCGATGCAGATCGCACCGGCATCGATCAACGCCTGAACGACCGGAGCCGTGTCGCGCGCCTGGTAGGCATAGCCGGGGCACGCCAGGGTGGTCGGCAGACCGGCGACATCGATGCTGTCCTTGACCGCGAACGGGATGCCGTAGAGCGGCAGGGCGGGCGCGTAGGAACCCAGCCGTGCCGCCGCGTCGAGCAGCTCGTGCCGGGAAGCCACCGTGATCCATACGCCGTCGTCACCACGTTGCTCGATGTCGGCCAGCACTCGGTCGACCACCTGCGCCGGGGTGGCGGCGCCGCTGCGGTAGGACTCGAGAGTGTGGGCGATGGTCGGCCCTGGGATCGGACCGCCGACGGCGCGTTCTGCCATATGGTCGATAGTCGACAATCCTCGTGTCAACGATGCAACGGCCGCGTTAACGCTGTGTTAGAGCGACCTCACGGTACGGCAGAAGCGCTGAGCGAGCCTGCGGATGGAAGTCAGGTGGTTGCGACCTCGAGGTCCAGAAAACGCTGCACGCCGTGCTCACCGAGCGCCCGGAGCAGCACCTCCCGGTCGTTGCTCCGCACCGCTTCCAGCAGTCGCTCGTGCCGCAGCAGACCCTCCTGCGGGCCGCGGAGCACCGCCTCCGTCCGGAGGTTCACCGCCATCGGCCGTTGCAGCTTGAGCAGGATCGGCTCGACCGCCAGATCGAGCTGGCGGTTGCCGGCCAGACCGACGATGGCAGCGTGGAAAGCGCGGTGTGCATCGTCCTTGCCCAGCTGGTCGTCGGCGACGTCGGCGGCGCGCATCTGCTCCAACCGCTCCGCCGCGAGGGCGACCCGCTGCGCGAGGACATCCTGCGGTAGCGGGAAGGCCGAGGTGACCGCATGGCATTCGAGCACGGACCGGATGGCGAACAGCTGGGAGATGTCGGTGTCCGACCACTGGGTGACGCTGGCGCCGCGGCGGGGCAGGTGCTCCACCAGACCCTGCTGCGTGAGCAGCCGTAGCGCCTCCCGCAACGGGGCTCGGCTGATGTTGAACCGACGCCGGATCTGGTCTTCGATCAACCGCTCGCCCGGAGCCAGTCGGCCGGCCAGGATCTCCTCCCGGAGTCGACGGGTGGCCATCTCCACCAGACTGGGTGCCCACAGAACATCGTCGGTCACGCCAGCCTCCTCACCGCTGCCTTTGCAGCAGTCTATGGCGTGGGGGGCGAGCGGGTCCGCCGTCGACGACGACCAGGGTCCCGGTGCCCGAGGCGCAGAGGGGCTGCGCCAGGATGGGCAGGTACACCGCCACCGTCGCTGGGAGCGCACCATGACCGAGACCACCGCATCGCTGGACATCACCACCACCGACGCCTGGGCATCGCTCGATGCGCATCACGCCGCCGTCGAGCCCCTGCATCTGCGGCAGATCTTCGCGCAGGACCCGGAGCGTGGTCGTGAGCTGACCGTGCAGGCCGGCGACCTGTACCTGGACTACTCCAAACA
>CAXSEW010000584.1:0-2930 GCA_964236185.1 uncultured Nakamurella sp.
TGCCCTATTGCTACACGAGGGCGGGACCAGCGCGAGGGACGTGGGCCGGGGCGTCAGGCCTGAGCGGCGGATCTCGACGAACGGCTGGTTCCCACCGAGCCCTCAGGAGTATTTCAATGCAATCTCCTGATCAGGTTCCGCGACGCACAGCCGTATACCGCCCGGAACGACCGAAACCCTCAGGCTGTCACCGGGTTCGATGACGTCACCGTCCAACTGGCGGGGGTGCGGCCGGTCGGAGACGATGTCGATCCGGCTCCCCCGCAGGGTGGTCATTCGGGGAACCCGGTTGCGGCGCAGCATAACCGCGGCTGCCAGACCCACCCAGTGACCGAGATGCCGAGGCCGCAGGACGGCCACCTCCATCAGACCGTTGTCCGGTTCAGCATCCGGTAGCAGCAGGACTCCACCCTGCAACCGCCCGACATTGCCGACCAGCACCGAGCGGGCAGTGCACTTCAGCGGCTCGAGGTCATCGACTCGTACGTGTAGGCGCATCGGCCGATCACGCAGGTGTTGCAGCGCAGAAAGCACGTAGGCGACCGGACCGATCTTGGCCTTGAAGCTGTCTGAAGCGTCGTCCATCATCGCGGCGTCGAAGCCCATCCCGGCCATCACCGCGAACACCTCGCCGTCGACCCGGCCGATGTCCAGGTCCCGCCGTCCCCCGGCGATCACCATTCGGACACACCGGGCCGTGTCATCGGGCAGTTCCAGGTTGGTGGCCAGCAGGTTGCCGGTACCGGCCGGGAGGACTGCCAGCGCTGCGGCGCTGTCGAGCATCCCGGCGATCACCGCCCGGACGGTGCCGTCCCCACCGCAGACGAACACCACCTGCGCCCCGGCAGCGACTGCGCGGCGCGCCTGACCCGTTCCCGGGTCCTCCGGCGTCGTCTCCCACCACCAGGGTGGGGGCCATCCCGCCTCGGCCAGTGCAGCTTCGATCACGTGCCGCCGGTCCTCCAGGTCGGTGACCCGCGCCGGGTTGGCCACCACCGCACAGCGCAACGCCCCCGTCGGCGGCGCTGCATGGCCGGCTGGCGGGTGCCCGGCGATGGTCATGGCGTGGTGCTGCTGAGCACCGTGGAGCTGTCGATCCGGAGGATGCCGCCCTGCACGACGAGGGAGTACACCGTCAGTTCGACGGCGGTCCGGCCGTCCTTGAAGTAGTACGTGACTTTCGCTTCGGCGGTGTCGGGGCTTGCGCCGTGGGTGTCGGTGGCGGTGACGCGCTCGACACTGTCCCAGAAGTGTTGGTAGTACTGCCGGTCTCGCGCGGTGCTGGTCTGGAAGTTGTTGGTCAGCCGAGCCCACGCCCGGTCGGTGTCATCCGGCAGGAGGGCGTAGTAGTCGGTGATGGCCGCCGCCAACTGGGCTGACGTCGGACGGGTGGGCCCTGATGCGGACGTGCTCGCGCGGGGTGAGGTGGTGGGTGTCGGCTGCGATGACGATGTCGGGCGTACGGCAGAGCTGGTCGCCGCTCGCCGACTGGTGGACGGTATCCCGCTGGTCGACAGGGCCGCGCTGGTGGACAGGGCCCGACTGATCGACGGAGCGGGTGGTACCGCGCGGGTGGCCACGGGCGGGCTGCTGCGCTGCGCCGGGGTGCCGGGCGCGCGAGCAGTGGTCGACATGCGTTGCGCAGACGCTGATATCGGATTCCCCGTCACCGATACGTGGACGTCGACCGGATTCTTGCCGGCGGCCGGCTGCGTGCTGCGGCTTCCGCCGATCACCGCATACGCTCCCAGCCCCGCCAACAGCAGGACAGCCGCTGCGGTGAGCAGGGCCGCCAGTCGTCGTCGGCCGCCGCGGTTGGGCCGCAATACCGCTGGCGCGCCGCCCGCCGGTGCGGCCGCCGGGCGGGCGCCCCGGTCCGGATCGGCGGGCCAGGCCCGGAGGGTGCGCGGCGGCACAGCGATGGTCGGTTCGGCCGGTGCGGACACCTGAGCAGACTCCTGGCCCTGCAGGTCGGCCAGCAACCTGGCAACGGTGGACATGGGTGGTCGGGCTGCGGGGTCGGCGGCCAGCATCTGCACCAGGACGGAGGTCAGTTGTCCACTTCGGCGCGGCGGGATGCTCTGACCGGAGGCAACCTTGTGCAGGATGGCCATGGCGTTCTGTTCCGTACCGAACGGCGGCGTGCCCTCGAGGGCGGCGTAGAGGGTTGCCCCCAGGGAGAACACATCGGCCGGAAATCCCGACGGGGCACCGCGAGCGACTTCCGGAGCCAGGAAAGCCGGTGTCCCGGAGACCATCCCGGTAGAAGTGAGGCTGACATCCCCCGCTGCGTGGGAGATCCCGAAGTCCGTTATCATGGCGGCGCCGGTGGGGGTGATCAGCACATTGCTGGGTTTGACATCGCGGTGGATGATCCCGACCTGGTGAGCTGCGGTCAATGCGGAGGCGACCTCTGCGCCGACCCCGGTCACGAACCCCACCTGCAGCAGACCGTGCTCTGCCAGTATCGAGTTCAACGTCCGGGATGGCACGTATTGCAGGATCAGGCACGGCTGTCCGCCATGGTCGACGACGTCGTACAGGGTGACGGCGTGCGGGTGGTGCAGCCGTGCGGTGATCCGCGCCTCCCTGATCACCCGATTGCGGGTGACGGCGACTTCGTCCTTGCTCAAGCCTGGCGCGGCAAGCAATTCCTTGATCGCCACCCGACGCTGCAACAGCTGGTCCCAGGCTTCCCAGACCGAGCCCATGCCGCCCGTTGCAACCTGGTGGACCAGTCGGTAGCGGCCGACCAGAACATCACCGGGCACGGTCATCAACGCCACGTCACCGGGGTTGATGAAGCAGGCCGGCAGGATCGAGAGCGCCGCCTTGCTCCCGATGGAGTGGAGCACCTGCGTTTCAGGGTCGATTCCCGGCACCCCGCAGACGTTCTCCAGGTAGCGGGCGGCGGCGTGCTTCAGGGGCGT
>CAXSEW010000585.1:0-2929 GCA_964236185.1 uncultured Nakamurella sp.
ACCAACTACATCCCAGAAGATGACATCGAAGACTTTCGCACCATGACCACCGGGGCCGAGGTCTGCACTCAGCTGCGGGTGGACCTCCCCACTCAACAGCTGCAGCGACGGACGTGGAACGTGACGACCGGTGCCGCCGCCACCGCGTGGTTACCCATCTCATCGGGCATCTCGAACGGCGCCGCCGTCACCGGGCCCTCCACCCAGCCGTTCTACCTCATCCCCGTGGCCGCCAACGCTGTGGTGCAGCAGCTGACCGTCAACCTGGTCGCGCCGGCCGGGACCGGGACATCGCAGACGACGTCGACGGCGTCGTTCACCTTTTCGGCAGCGAACAGCGTGCTGCCGGCACCGAGCGGACCGATCTGCCAGCAGCAGGGTCGGCCATGAGGCGGCGGGGCCTTTCCGGTCGCCGGCTCCACCTGGCGGATGAACGCGGGTCGATGGCCATCCTGATGATGGTCATGTTGGTCGGGTTGATGCTCGGCGCACTGCTCGTGCCGATGATCATCACGCAGAACCGCACCACGCGATTCGACAGCACGCGGGTACAGGCGCTCAACGCCGCTGAAGCCGGCATCGAGGTGACCCTCGGTATTGTCCGGGCCAGCGTGACGGATGGAATCGGCGACAGCAAGAAGCTGCCTTGCGGAACGCAGACCGGGCCGGTCAGCAGCAGCGGGCCGGCTGCGTACTCCACCGTCGTCGAGTACTTCACCTTCGATCCGGCGAAGGCCCTCTCTCCGAAATCGACCCCTGCCGAGCCGGAGCCATATCCGTCGCCCAATGCGATGCGGTGCATTGCCGGCTATGGCACGTTCGACCCGGTGACCGGCACCCCGACCCCCCGCTACGCCCGGCTGACCTCCACCGGAACCGTGGGCGCACCAGCGAACGGATCGACGGCGGGCCGCACCCTGACGTCCACGTATGCATTCCGCACCAGTGACCTGAGCCTGCTGGGCGGGATCCTGCAGGTGAAACCGGCGCCGGCGGGAGCACCCGCTCTGTGCATGGACGCCGGTTCGGCCACCCCGCCGGCCGCGACGGCGATCCGGCTGCAGACATGCACCGCGACGACCCCGCCCGCGGCACAGCAGGTCTTCACCTACCGCAGCGATCTCACGCTGCAGCTGGTGTCCTCGGTCACCGCCGCCAACCAGAACGGCCTGTGCCTGAACTCGGCACACACCCCCGCGGCCAACGGAGACGGGGTCATTCTGAGCCAGTGCGGAGTGCTCGGTCAGCCGGGGGCCTACACCCAGCAGTGGAGTTACAACGACTCCGGTGAATACCAGGCGGCGCAGGCGAATTCCGTCACCACCGGTAGTCTCCCGAACCTGTGCATGGACGTGGCCAGTCAGGGCGCGGCGCAGCTGATCACTCTCGCCAGCTGCAACGGCGCGGACGCCTGGATCCTGTCCGCATCCATAGGCCCCGGAGCAGCAGCGACCAATCAATTCGCCGCCCACGCGATGCAATGGGTCAATTACAACGAGGCCGGACGATGTCTTGACGTCACCAGCGAGGACGTCAACCAAAGTTTCATGATCAGCTACCCGTGCAAGCAGAATCCGTACCCGGGCGCAGTGACCTGGAACCAGTTGTTCCAGGCGCCGCAGATTCCGGCTGGTCAAACCAGCGCCAGCGGTCAGATCACGACCAACAACGGACAGCAGTACTGCCTCACCAGCCCCGGCACCAACGGTGGCTACGTCACCGTCAGGACCTGCACCGGAAGTGCGGTGCAGACCTGGACCGTCTACGGCGGGGACCAGTCGCTCTCCTACTCGACCAAGTACACCTTGGTCAGCGGCTCGCTCTGCCTCGGGCTGTCGACGACCAAGGACGGCGGATCGTGGTCCATCATCGACGTCGAGACCTGCACCGGGTCGACCCAGCAGAAGTGGAACGCGGCCCCGAACGTCCTCACCACCGTGCTCACCAACATCCGCGAGAAGTACTCGGGATGACGGTAAAACTGCCCTGTTTACATCCTCTCCGGGTGCGGCCGCCGGGACCGCGGCCGGCAGAAATCGTTGCGTCTGGGGCACATTGACCAACGGGGCGAGTGCAGCTGCGCTGAATGGACCCGGCGGCCCCGAGTGGAAGATCGCCGTCCCGGATGAGCTGCGCTCGATGTGCCGTTCTGAAGCGATCGTCGCAACTGTTGCTACTGTTGGTAGCGCTCGCGCTACACTTAGTCATAGCGATCAACGTCGCGCTTCACTGACCTGCCACGGTAGACCGGAGCGACCATGCAACCCTCCAGCGAGAAGGGCTCGACCCGCGCCGGCGCAACCGCACCGAGTTCGACGATGCTTGATGCACCGAACGGCGGGTCATCCGCGGCGTCCACCGGCCGGGCGCTGTATGCCTATGTCGCGGCTTCGGCCCTTGGTATAGCGGCGTATTTCTTCCTCCAGGAGCCAGCGCAGAACCTGGCGTTCATCGGCTCCAACGCGATCGCGGTGACCGTCATCCTGGTCGTGCTCCGCCGCCGGCGGCTGATCCCGACCGCCGGGTGGCTGCTGATCGCCGCTTTTCCTGCCGCCACGGGCGTCGGTAACATCATCTACTTCGTCAACGCCAGCCTCCGTCATGTCCAGCCGTTCCCATCCATCGGCGACGGCGCCTTCCTCGGCGGATACCTGTTCCTCGCCGCCGGACTACTTCGCCTGCAGCACGCGCGCGCCGCACGCCGGGATTGGTCGGCCCTGCTGGACTCGGCAATCATCACCGTCGGCTTTGCCGCCGCTTCCTGGGTGTTCTTCATGGCACCTCTGCTGGACGACCCCACCGAATCGGTGTTCGAGCGGCTCACTGCCGTGGCCTACCCGGTCGCCGATGTGCTGATCGTGGCGGTCGCCGCCAGATTTTTCCTCGGATCGCGGCGACGGAGTCAGGTTTTCAGCTGGCTGCCAGCCAC
>CAXSEW010000586.1:0-2924 GCA_964236185.1 uncultured Nakamurella sp.
GACCCAGTGCACCTCCGGCGTCGGGGTGTGCCCGTAGACCACCATCGCCCGGCCCCGGTAGTCGTTCGCCCAGGGCAGCCGCACCGGTAGGCCGAAATCGTCGGTCTCACCGGTGGTATCGCCGTAGAGCGCAAAGCTCCGGACCCGGCCCGACGCCCGGCCCTGGTAGGCCTCCTTCAGACCGGCGTGTGCCACGACGAGGCGGCCGTCGTCGAGCATCAGGTGGGAAACCAAGCCGTCGCAGAACGTCTCGACTTCTCGCCGGAATGCGGGCGGCTCCTCCGACAGCTGGGCGAGCGTCTCCGCCAGCCCGTGGGTGAGCTGGACATCGCGGCCGCGCAGTGCCTTCACGAGCTTGTTCTCGTGGTTACCCGGAACGCATAGCGCAGAACCGGCGGCGACCATGCCCATCACCAGCCGCAGCACCCCAGGCGTGTCCGGCCCCCGGTCGACGAGATCGCCGACGAACACCGCGGTCCGCCCAGGCGGCGGGACCGCATCGATCGGACGACCATTCTCGTCGACGCGGACCTCGTACCCCAGGGCTGAGAACAGGTCTTCGAGCTCGGACCGGCAGCCGTGGACATCGCCGATAATGTCGAACGGGCCGGTCAGTTCGCGGAAATCGGTCAGAAGTTTGTCCCGGACGATGGTGGCCGTTTCGACCTCGTCGACGCCGCTGAGCACATGCACCTTGCGGAAGCCCTCGCGGGCCAGTCCGCGCATCGACCTGCGCAGCTGTTCGCGCTGCCGCCGGACCACCTGCGCGCCGAACTGGCGGTCCGGCCGAGCCGCATTGCGCTGCACGCAGACGCTTTCGGGGACATCGAGCACGATGGCGACCGGCAGGACGTCGTGCGACCGCGCCAGCTCGACCAGCTGGCGGCGCGCGTCCGGCTGCACGTTGGTGGCGTCCACGACCGTCAGCCGGCCGGCCGCCAGCCGTTTGCCGACGATGAAGTTGAGCACCTCGAAGGCGTCCTTGGTGGCCGCCTGGTCGTTCTCGTCGTCGGCGACCAGGCCCCGGCAGTAGTCGCTGGAGATGGTCTCGAACGGGCCGAAGTGCTTGCGCGCGAACGAGGTCTTACCCGATCCGGAGACGCCGACGAGCACCACCAGCGACAGCTGCGGAACGCCGAGGGCCGTCATCGCCGACCGCTCTTCGCGCAGGCGCTCATCGCCACGTTTCGCTCCGCTCGGTGCAGTCCGCTCCGCGGACCCGAGCTGCGATGCTCGCTCACGCCGACACCCGGCTGAAGACGGCGAGCTGCGTGGGCGCGCCGAGATCGGCGTCGGTGTCGCCGATCCCGGAGTGCTGCACCGTGTAGCCGTGGGTGGTCGCCACCAGGTCCGACCAGTCCTGGAACTCCCGACGGGACCATTCGAACCGGTGGTCCCGGTGCCGATAGGTTCCGTGCGCCAGGTCCGGAAAGTGCACGTTGTACTCCGCGTTGGGGGTGGTGACGATGACAGTAGCGGGGTGGGCTGCGCCGAAGACGTTGCGCTGCAGCGCCTCTAGTCGAGGCGGGTCGACGTGCTCGATGACCTCCATCAGCACCATGGCGTCGTGGTCGCGGAGCCGGTCGTCGCGGTAGGTCAGGCTCGACTGCAGCAGGTCGATGCGCTCCCGGCGGTGGTCGGGGATGGAGTGATCGGATCCCGCTGCGAGCCCGAGCCGGCGGCTCGCGTTCTGCAGTGCCCGGGCAGAGACGTCCGCGCCGGTGATGCGGGTGAAGCGGACGTCGTCCAACAGCTCGGCCAGCAGACTGCCCTCACCGCAACCCATGTCGACGACGCTCGATGCGCCGGCGGACCGGAGCGCGTCGAGAACTGCCGCCCGGCGCTGCCCGGCGAGGCTCGGTGTTGGCTGGATGCCGGTGGCCCACCCCGGTGCGGCCGTCGTGGGTCCGTCGGAGGTCTGACCGTCGTTCGCCGGCACGGCGTTGTCCAGTGCGCCAGGGTCGACGTCGTCGATCTCGGCCAGCCGGCCGATCGCCGACAGCACCAGGCGGGTCTTGTGCGCCAGGTAGCGGCGGGTGATCAGCTCGCGCTCCGGGTGCGCCGTTAGCCAGCCGGCGCCGGAGCGGATGAGCTTGTCGACCTCGTCGGTGCCGACCCAGTAGTGCTTGGCGTCGTCCAGCACCGGCAGCAGTACATACAGGTGGTGCAGCGCGTCGGCCAGCCGGATCTCGCCGGTGAGCAGCAGGTCGACGTACCGCGAGTTCCCCCAGCGCGGCACCGTCGGATCAGCCGGCACGGCGACTGGCTCGACGGACCAGCCCATCGGCTCGAACATCCGCCGGGCCATCGCCGGGCCGCCGCTGCACGGCAGCGCGGGCAGGTGGATCTGCAGCGGCAGCGTGCCTGCGGCCAGCTCCGGCCGGCTGTCGCAGCGACCGTTCATGGCGGTGCGCAGCACCCGCCCAAGGGCAACCGCGAGCATGGACGACGCCGCGTACGGCCGGTCGTTGACGTACTGGCCGAGCGAGAAGGCATCCGCGCCGCCGAATTTACGACCCCGCACCAGGGCGATCGGATCGACTTCGAGCAGCAGGGCCGCGGTGCAGCGATGGTCGCGGACCTCCGGATAGAACACGTGCGCGCGCCCGACCGGCAGGTCGAAGGACTGCACCTTGCCCGGGTGCTTGAACAACAGATAGCCGAGGTCGCCGGCGGACGGGGCCGTGGAGGTGATGGTGAGCAGCACCCGGCCAGTCTGGCTCATCGGCCGTTGCGATCTCCTGCCGTTTACCTGCGGGCGGGGGGTGCGAGTGCAGATTCCTCAACTCGGCCGCGCTACTGGTGCCGGCCGGTTCGGCCAGGCAAAGGTGGGTGGCCGGTGGACGGTGTTGCGTAGTGGTCGCTGGTAGGGGTCGAGGGTGGTGGGCGGTATGAATTCGGGTGTTCTGTCCGGGCCGAGCCGG
>CAXSEW010000587.1:0-2918 GCA_964236185.1 uncultured Nakamurella sp.
ATGCGCGGGTTGCCGGCGCCGCCCACCAGTGGCAGCTGGCCCCTCCCGCCGACCCGGTCACGGTGACCGGCGACGGCGCCCGGCTGCACCAGGTGCTCGCCCATCTTCTGGCGAATGCGCGCAACCACACGCCGCCCGGCACCGTGGTCATCACCGGTGTCCGCCGCGAACCCGGTGGCACCGTCCTCACCGTGATCGACAACGGACCCGGCATTCCGGCGGATCTGCAGCCGGAGATCTTCGGCCGGTTCGTCCGCGGCGATTCATCGCGTTCCCGCGCTGCCGGATCCACCGGACTCGGCCTGGCCATCGTCGCCGCGGTGATTTCGGCGCACGGCGGCACCGTGACGGTGGACAGCCGGCCAGGCTTCACCCGCGCCCGGGTATGGCTGCCAGAGGAGAGCGGAACCGAAGCGGCACAGGTAGATCCGCTGCCCGCGTCCTCGAACGCACCGTCACTGTCCCGAAGCTGACCGCCCGCTCGGCCCTCTAGCCGAGGGCAAGCCGACCGAGGCCGGTCGCGGGTGCCCAACTACACAGCTACGGCACAGCAGCAGCCAGGGACAGCCACAGCGCCGGCAGCGAAGGTTGCCCCATGACCGCAGACATTCTCGCCTCCGACATCAACGATCGCGACGGCCGCCGGTCGGTGCCCCGCTCCGTTGCCGTCCCAGGCCGACCGGGGGTCACGTCCCTGGATGTCGTCATTCCTGTCTACAACGAGCAGGGCGACCTCGGCCGGGCCGTCCAGCGACTCCACAGTTACCTATCCATCTCGCTGCCGTACAGCTTCTGCATCACCATCGCCGACAATGCCTCCACCGATGCCACGCCGGCGATCGCCGACGAACTGGCCGCGAGCCTGCCAGGGGTGAGCGTCCTGCACCTGGCGCAGAAGGGCCGCGGCCGCGCGCTGAAAGCGGCGTGGCTGCAGTCCGACGCCGCGGTGCTGGCCTACATGGATGTGGACCTGTCGACCGACCTGGCCGCCCTGCTGCCGCTGATCGCCCCGCTGCTCACCGGGCACTCCGATCTGGCCATCGGCACCCGGCTGGCCCACGGCTCCCGGGTGGTGCGAGGGCCCAAGCGGGAATTCATCTCCCGGTCCTACAACCAGATCCTGCGCCGCACGCTGGCCGCGCGCTTCTCCGACGCTCAGTGCGGATTCAAGGCGATCCGCGGCGACGTCGCCCGGGAACTGCTGCCGCTGATCCAGGATGACGGCTGGTTCTTCGACACCGAGATGCTGGTCCTGGCCGAGCGGACCGGGCTGCGCATCCACGAGGTACCCGTCGACTGGGTGGACGACCCCAACTCCAGCGTCGACATCGTCGCCACCGCCGTCGCCGACCTGAAGGGCGTGTGGCGGGTCGGCCGCGCGTTGGCCGGCGGCTCGCTGCCACTGGCTCAGGTTCGCGCCCAGCTGGGCCGTAGCGCCATCGAACCGACGACACCGGGAGTACCCGCGGGCATGACGAAACAGATCGTTCGGTTCGCCGCCATCGGCATCGTCTCGACGCTTGCCTACCTGGTGCTGTTCGTCGCGCTGCACTCCATCCTGGGTGCCCAGCTGGCCAACTTCCTGGCCTTGGCGATCACCGCGGTGGCCAACACCTCCGCCAACCGCCGCTTCACCTTCGGTGTCCGGGATCGGGCCGGCGCCGGCCGACATCAACTGCAGGGCTTCGGCATCTTCCTGCTCGGTCTGGCCATCACCAGCGGGTCGCTGGCGGTGCTGCACACCACCGCCCCTGACGCGGGCCGGTGGATGGAGCTCAGCGTGCTGGTCGCGGCGAACCTGGTAGCCACCGTGGTCCGGTTCCTCCTGCTGCGCGGCTGGGTGTTCCGCCGGGCCGCCCACGCTCCCGCCTGATTCCTGCACGCCGATCTCTCATCCCCGCCCACCGCACGGCACGCTCGACCCGACTGGACAAAGGTAGCGATGACCTCGACGCAACGTTCCGACCTGCAACAGCTGCACCTCCCCGACAGGCCGGCCGGGTGGCAGCCGCACACTTCGGTCCCGGCAGGGCCGGTCCGTACCCGGACCGGCCCTACCAGGATGTTCCTGGGACCGGTGGGCAGTCCGTCGTGGGCCCGGCCGCTGCTGTGGCTGCTGCTGGTCGGGACGGCCGTGTTCTACCTGGTCGGAATCACCGGTTCCGGCTACGCCAACGACTTCTACGCCGCGGCGGTGAAGTCGAGCACCGAGAGCTGGAAGGCGTGGCTGTTCGCCTCGCTCGATTCCAGCAACGCCATCACGGTGGACAAGCCCCCGGTCTCGATCTGGGTCATGGGCCTGTCCGGCCGGATCTTCGGCTTCTCCTCGGTGTCGATGCTGATCCCGCAGGCGCTGATGGGCGTGGGCACGGTGGCACTCCTGTACGCGTCGGTCAAGCGATGGTTCTCCCCCGGCGCCGGCCTGATCGCCGGGGCCCTGCTCGCGCTGACACCCGTTGCCGCGCTGATGTTCCGGTTCAACAATCCGGACGCGCTGCTGGTGCTGCTGATGACGGCCGCGGCCTACTGCGTGCTACGCGCGATCGAGCAGCCGGCATCCGGTGCAACGGAGCAGAAGTCCCGCGCGCTGACCTGGTTGCTGCTGGCCGGCACGGCCATCGGCTTCGCCTTCTTGACCAAGATGCTGCAGGGCCTGCTGGTGCTCCCCGGGTTCGCCCTGGCCTACCTGTGGGCGTCACCGAACAAGGTATGGACTCGGATCTGGCATCTGCTGGCGGCGCTGGGCGCGGTAGTCCTGTCGGCCGGGTGGTTCGTGGTGCTGGTCGCGGTGTGGCCGGCGTCCTCCCGCCCGTACATCGGCGGCTCGACGGACAACTCCCTCTGGGAGTTGGCCATCGGCTACAACGGTCTCGGCCGGATCTTCGGCGAGAGTTCGACCGGCGGCGGCGCGGCGACCG
>CAXSEW010000588.1:0-2905 GCA_964236185.1 uncultured Nakamurella sp.
AAGGTCTTGGTGACGGCCTTCTTCCAGGAGGCGTAGGCCTTCGCCCGGGCGCCGGATTCCATGTTGGGCTCCCAGCGCTTGTCCTCGGCCCAGTTGGTGCGGATGTCCTCCTCGGAGGCCCAGAAGCCAACGGCCAGGCCGGCCGCGTAGGCCGCACCGAGTGCGGTGGTCTCGGCGACGACCGGCCGGATGACCGGCACGCCGAGGATGTCGGCCTGGAACTGCATCAACGTCTCGTTGACGACCATGCCGCCGTCCACCTTGAGCGCGGTGAGGTCGACGCCGGAGTCGGCGTTCATCGCGTCGAGGACTTCCTTGGACTGGAACGCGGTGGCCTCCAGGACGGCGCGGGCGATGTGGCCCTTGTTGACATAACGGGTGAGCCCGACGATGGCGCCGCGGGCGTCGGAACGCCAGTAGGGGGCGAACAACCCGGAGAACGCCGGCACGAAGTAGCAGCCACCGTTGTCCTCCACCGTCTTGGCCAGCGTCTCGATCTCCGGCGCCGAGGTGATCATGTTCAGGTTGTCCCTGATCCACTGCACCAGCGACCCGGACACCGCGATGGACCCCTCCAGCGCGTACACCGTCGGCTGGTCGCCGATCTTGTAGCAGACGGTGGTCAGCAGGCCGTTCTTCGACGGCACCTTCTCGGTACCGGTGTTGATCAGCATGAAGTTGCCGGTGCCGTAGGTGTTCTTGGCCTCGCCGACGGACAGGCAGGCCTGGCCGAAGGTGGCCGCCTGCTGGTCGCCCAGGATGCCGGAGATCGGCACGCCGGCGAGCAGGCCGCGCGGGCGGACCTCGCCGTAGACCTGCGAGGAGGACTTGATCTCCGGGAACATCGACATCGGGATCTGCATGTCGGCGGCGATGGACTCGTCCCAGGTCAACGTGTCCAGGTCCATCATCAGCGTGCGGGAGGCGTTGGTCGGCTCGGTGATGTGCAGGCCGCCGTCCACACCGCCGGTCATGTTCCAGATGACCCAGGTGTCCATGTTGCCGAAGACCAGGTCGCCGGCCTCTGCCTTCTCCCTGGCGCCGTCGACGTTGTCGAGGATCCAGCGCACCTTCGGCCCGGAGAAGTAGGTCGCCAGCGGGAGGCCCACCTTGTCCTTGTACCGGTCGGCGCCGCCGCCGAGGGCGCCCAGCTGCTGGCAGATGGCGTCCGTGCGGGTGTCCTGCCAGACGATGGCGTTGTAGACGGGCGTGCCGGTCGTCTTGTCCCACACCATCGCGGTCTCACGCTGATTGGTGATGCCGATCGCCACGATGTCGGAGGCGTTCAGGTCGGCGTGGGCCAGTGCGCCGGCCGTCACGGACCGGACGTTCTCCCAGATTTCCATCGGGTTGTGTTCCACCCAGCCGGCTTTCGGGAAGATCTGCTCGTGTTCCTTCTGGTCGACCGCGACGACGCGGCCCTCGTGGTTGAAGATCATGCACCGGGTGGAGGTGGTGCCCTGGTCGATCGCTGCTACGTACTGCTCGCTCATGTGCGGTCAAATCCCTTCGTCACTACGGCATCGGAATGAACGGCGCGCGTCGGGCCGCTAGGTGGCCCAACTACGCGATTGGACTTCGGTACGGCGATCAGGACTTCGCTGCGGTGATGGTCTTGATCAGCTCACCGGCATCGGTGGCCTTGAACAACAGGGTGGCCAGCACGGCGCCGACGATCGGGCCGACGACGGGGACCCACGAGTAGCCCCAGTCCGAGGAACCTTTGCCCTTGATCGGCAGCAGCGCGTGCGCGATGCGCGGGCCGAGGTCACGCGCGGGGTTGATGGCGTAGCCGGTCGGCCCGCCCAACGAAGCACCGATGCCGACGACGACCAGCGCGACCGCGAGCGGTCCGACGGCGGTCGGCGTGCCGCCGGCGATCAACACCCAGAAGATCAGCACGAAGGTGGCGATGACCTCGGTGACGACATTCCACACCGGATTACGAATGGCGGGGCCGGTGGAGAAGACGCCCAGCTTCTTGCCCGGGTCTTCCTCGGCGTCGAAGTGATCGCGGAACGCCAGCCAGCAGAGGACCGCACCGATGAATGCGCCGAGGAATTCGCCGGCGAAATAGACGAAAGCCTGGCTGGCGGAAATATTACCCATCATCCACTGGGAAACCGTCACCGCCGGGTTCAGATGACCACCCGTCGGGAAGGCAACGTAGACACCGACAAAAACACCGAGGCCCCAGCCGAAGTTGATCAGCAGCCAGCCGCCGTTCTCGCCCTTGCTGCCCTTGAGAATAGCGGTGGCGACGACGCCGGTACCGAGTAGAAGAAGTAGGGCCGTGCCGAGAGTTTCGTATAGAAAAATATGACCCAGACTGACAGTACTCAACTAAGTCCTCCATTGGACTTGCCCGGCTGATGCCGGCAGATTGAACGGTAGATTAACCGGCGCGTCATTGCGCCAGGTATCGGGAGCTGAACTGGAGTTGACCGACGATACCTCCCCCGACGGCGGGCTGCGGCCTTTCGTCTCGCAGCCCGCGATCACCCGATCACAGCCCTTGGTCCTGGCGGCCCTGACCCGGCTCGGAGGCGTAGGAGGTTCCGCGCTCGCCGGGGCCCTCGGCACCGACCCGGACCTCCGGAGCGCCCATCCGCGCGGCGTCCGCCGTCTGGTCGTCGGGCATCCGCTGCGACTCGATCTCGGCCTTTACCCGGGCCCGGTAGTGCTCCACCTCGTTGGCGATATCTTCCCGCTCCCAGTTCAGCAGCGGGGCGACCAGCTCGGCCACCTCCTGGGCAGCGGCCTCGCCGCGGTCCCAGGTGTCGACCGAGATCCGGGTCCGGCGGGCCAGGATGTCGTCCAGGTGCAGTGCGCCCTCGTGGGACACGCCGTAGACGGCCTCGACCTTGAGGTACTTCGGTGCGCTGGCCAGTGGCTCACCCAACTC
>CAXSEW010000589.1:0-2897 GCA_964236185.1 uncultured Nakamurella sp.
TCCTTCTGAATGCACGCCACCCCGAGTGAGCAACGGGCCACTTCACCAACCCGGCAACGGGACCGACCGCCCGAAAATGAACCGGTCGATCGCACGCAGGCAGGGTCGTGTGTCTCACGAAAGATTGAGGCTGACCCAGCACTGCGCCGGACCGTCCCTTTGGTGACATCGAGCAGCCGCGCGGTGCGGCCGGCGGCGAGGTCGGCGATGCCGGTGGTGTATTGCGTCGGGTGCTTGCCGGTAGCTTGCAGGAACGAAGTCTCGTCGACGCCGATCGCCCGCACCCCGGCTAACCGGTCCTGGTCGTCACAACGGCTTCCCCGGTCGTCGACTGGGTCATTCGCGTAGCAAGCCACGCCGAGATCGCCGGCCACCGCGCTGACCGCCAGGTCACCAAAGCCGACCTGTTCGAACGGATCGTAAGGGCTAGGCCGACATCAGTTCACCTCGCCACGGCGTGTCGCCCAGGGATCAGACCGAACACCCAGCTTCAGTGCGTGGAGCCCGTTTAGCCTTCAATGATGATGAAAAGGCACTACTGTCTGTCTCCGGCTGATCGAGCGGTTGCTGGTTCGGGCAGCGCCGTCCTGGAGAGTTACATGGCTTTGCGGCTACGGTACGTGACCGACATGGGGTGGTTGCCCGGCATCAGTTCCGATCATGATTTGTACGACGGCCTGGCCGAAACCCGGTACTTCGTACGTATAGACCATCCGCCGGTGGATGTCAGTGCGGGGATGCGGGCGACGCGGGTCGCCTCACTCTACGACTCGTTGACCTGGAGCATGCTGGATTCGACCCCGGGGACGCGGCAAGCCGTCAGTGCCGCGAACGAACTATTGATGGCACGCCTAGGGCGGTGCGCCTCTGATGAATCTCGGGGCCTGTGGGATATCACCCGCCTGGTGGCGCCGCTGAACGGCCCGGTGTCCAAAGCGGAGATCGTCCAGTCCATCTACGAGCTCTTCGGCATGGCGCTGTATGCGACCGCCATCGGACCGCAGGCCGATCCCGTTTGGGTCTTACTGACCACGAGATCGGTCAAGCGGCTGCTCGACATGAGCGCCATGCAGTGCACGACAATCTTTTCCGGACGGGTGACACCCACCGACGACTACGACTGTTACCTGTGTGTGGTGCGGCCCCGATCCTTGGTTTCGCTGCCCGGCCACTCCTCGGGCGGCCCGGCCCGACTCCGTTCCCGGTGTTGCTGCGCAGACGGCGCACCGCTGGTATCGCAGGTGCGAAGGAGCCACCAGAACCAACGCGGCACACCGGTAGGCTCCGCACAGACCGCGCGGAACTGCATAGATTCGAGTATTGCGGTGATACCTTCGTTTTGATTTTGATACGGTGTGGCCCGGACTCCGGCCGTCCAGTCAATACCTTTTACGGCTGCAATTGAAATTCACTCCACGGAGAAAAGCGAGCAAGAACCAGCCTGAACACCTACCCAGCGTTTCACCACTTCGACACCCACGTGGCAGATTACTCTTTAGGGCCACGACGGGTTCACAAGTGGTTGCTGGGCGTACACCTAGCCGCTCTGCGACCGGCGCCCCACACCTTGTCGGCTGTCGGGGTTGCGTGATGAAACCCGATGTCAGTTGTCTCAGTGCGGTACGAATAAGTCCTGATCGTCGTCGGGACTTTCGGACACCGCCGGACAGAACCTGTGCCGGTTGTCATCTGTGTGAAAGGTGTTTACCTTGTCCGACCAACCCGTAGTCGCTTCGTTGAAGCGGCGCCGTTTCACCCCGCTACTGCTGATCGCCGGGATCGCGGGGGCGGTATTGCTGTCGCTGTCGATGACCAACACCTTCTCGGCGTTCACCGCCGCTATCACCAACTCCACGAACACCGCCGCCTCGGGAACCGTGATCCTGCAGGAAACCGGGCCCGGCGGCACCCCGGTAGTGTGCAGCAGCACCGACACCCCCAGCACCATCAGCATCAACGCCTCCACCTGCGCCACCATCAATAAGTACGGCGGCAGCACGACGATGGTGCCCACCAACGCCGCCGGCACCAGCAACCTGGTCACCACCAACGTCACCTTCAAAAACATCGGCACCGCCGCGGCGGCGTCGTTCACCCTGGCTCCCGGTGCATGCACCAAGGGATTGAACGGAACACCCAACGGGTCGGCGACGGACTTCTGCAGCAAGATCAACGTCACCATCACCTCCGGAGCCACCGTGGTGCAGGCCAAAACCACGCTCACCGCACTAGCCACCGGCGGGGCGATCGCGTTGCCGGCAGCGTTGATTCCCGCACCGGGCGGCGCCGCCATCCCATTCACCTTCGTCATCGCGTTGGACACCACCGCCGACAACACCTACCAGGGACTGTCCGCCTCCCAGCCGCTGGTGTGGACGCTGTCCAGCTGACCCCTCGCCGGGGTTGCCTGAACGAGCCCTGCCCAGGCAGCAGCGCGTGAATTGAAGTGACGGAAGGTGTGTCGAACAGTTGGTGAGCTGCGCAGTGGACACCCGCATATCCTGCGGATGTCCACTGCCACCGGACGGCCGCGGCCGGGGCGCTGGGTGATACCCGCCGCGGTGGACATCCCGCTCGATCCGGTGATTACTGCGCCGGCGACCCGGCGTGATGGTTCCGGAAATCGGTGGCGGGCAGCGGCGGCGGCTGCGGTGTTACTGGTGGTGCTGGCAGGCTGCGGCTGGTGGGCGACCGGCGGCCGGTGGATGATCGTCGCCACCCCGTCGATGGGACAAGCAGCGCCGGTCGGCACCGTCGTGTTCACCCGCCCGGTCGACATCACCCACATCGCCCTCGGGCAGGTCATCAGCTTCCACCCGCCGGCCGGTTCAATGGAGCTTTACAGGCTCTTCGCATTTGAGGGTGTAGATAGGGTCGGCGCGTCGTTGCCGGGTTGA
>CAXSEW010000590.1:0-2893 GCA_964236185.1 uncultured Nakamurella sp.
ACACGAATAGGGACGGGCGGCTCGACAGTGGCGACGATCCGTACGCCCCCTATTGTCCCGGGAATGACGTCGTGGACTGGGTCGGTCTGTCGATCTCGTCCGGCAACCCGGACGATCAGGTCTCGGCCAACTCCGTACCGGCGTCCGGAAGTTTCGATGCCGCCCTCTACGGTGCCCGGAACGCGGGCGACGTCGACTTCTACGCGACCTACCCGGGCCGATCCGGTAAGCCGATGTTGGTGGAGACGGCCGTCCGTTATGTACCCACCTCCGGCGGCGCCGCGGAGTTGGCGGTCAAGCGAGCGTGGTGGCTGCAGGTGTTCGACCGTTCGACCTCGGAGGCGTTTCCAGCCCTGCACGTGGTGGTGTGGCAGGAGCATCTGGCCGGCAATGGGGGCGGAATCGATCCGCGGGTGACCTCCGAGCCCTCGCTCGCATCAATCCTGCGAACGGATCTGGCCGCCCAGGGCGTGGCAATGGGCACCGTGCCCGCAGCGGCGGCCTCCCCCGTCGGCATCACGCCCCGGATCGGCCCGGTGCTACGCGGCTGGCCGGCGGGTGTGCTCGTCACCGCAATTGCACTCCTCGTCCTTGCCCTGGTGATCGTGGGCCGCTCCGGACGGTCGGCCCGGTGGGAGTACCAAGAAAGTGTGGGGCGGGACCTGCGGGTGGACCTGCTACGGGGGGTCGCGATCGTCTTCGTCGTGATCAACCACGTCGGGTTGCCGTCGCTGTATCAGATCCTGAGCGAGGAGGCAGTGGGCGTCGTCTCCGGTGCGGAGTTGTTCGTCCTTTTCTCCGGGGCAGTCATCGGCATGGTCTACCGCTCAAAGCTCGAGCGGGACGGGCTGTTCGAGGTGACGGCCAAGCTTCTGGCCCGTTCCTGGAAGCTGTACTGCGCTGCGCTGATCGTCGTGCTGGCGATATTCCTGTGCAGCCGCATTCCCGGTCTCGACGCCTCGGCGCTGACGACCTTCACCGACCAGGGCACGGGGGCGGCAGGAGGTACTGCCGCCGGGCGCACCTATGACCTGTACGCCAACGCAGGTCAGTTGTTCTCCTATCCTGTACCGGGGTACGTCCTCCGGGATGTCGCGTTGCTCCGGATCGGTCCATGGCAGTTCAACGTGATGGGCCTGTACGTGGTCCTGCTGCTCGTCACCCCGGTGCTGATGTGGGCGATGACCCGCCACCTGGTGGTAGTCGTGCTTGCCCTGAGTTGGTTGCTGTACGCAGTCAACGCAATTCATCCCACCCGAGTGCTGCCGGCCCAGTTCGAGGACTCTTTTCCATTGTTGACCTGGCAGGTCCTGTTCGTCACCGGTATGACCGCCGGCTACTACCGAAAGGCATTGATCGCGTGGTTCCGTCGGCCGTGGGGCACGGCCGCATTGATAGCAGCAATCTTCCTGTACCTGGCATTTCTATTCTTCACCTGGAACAATCCCTTCCAGGCGAACCGCTTCGACCCGAGGTTGGCAATGATCCCCAGCGGATCGTTCCAGGCGCTCTACAGCCGGTGGTTCGGCCGTACCTACCTGCAGCCGGGCCGGTTGGTCAACGTCCTCGTGCTGGTCCTGACGGCCTACGCCCTGCTGACCGCCTTCTGGAAGCCGATCTACCGGGCCGTGGGAGGGTTTCTCGTCCCACTCGGTCAGGCGACGCTCTACGTGTTCATCGTCCATGTCTTCCTGATCCTGCTGGTACAGAACGTCGCCGCCCTGCGCACCGGAAATCTCTGGTGGAACACGGTCACTTACACAGCGATGCTAGTCACTCTGTGGTTGATGGTGAGGCATAGGTTCCTCTTTCGATTGATTCCTCGGTGACTCGCGGTTGCCGCGATGCGGTCGACAGATCCTTTCGGGTGCAGCATTTGCCGGACGAGCCTTGGCGGCTGGTCACTCCGTACCATCGGCAGCAGACATACACCGGAACAGGGGCACGGCCAGATGAAATTTGACGTCACTTTCCCGAACGTGGGCGCAGCCGTCATCCGGCCTTCCGGCCGGTTGAACATGACGGCGGCCCCCGAACTTCGCGACCTGGTAGCGACCGCCATCCGGGACCAGGGTCGTTCGCACGTGGTCATCGACCTGGCCGCGACCGAGTTCATCGACTCCTCGGGCCTCGGGTCACTTGTCGGCGGTCTCAAGGCAGCGCGAACCGCAGGCGGTGACCTCCGGATTGCCTGTCCGACGACCCAGGTGCGAATGGTGTTGGAGCTGACGAACATGCTCCGAATCCTGCGCCCCTACGAGACCGTCGAGGATGCCCTGTCGTGACGGCCCAACCGGTCGTCGAGCATTCGTTGCACGCCTGCGTTGATCCGGACTGCCTCGGCAAGGTGCACGGGCTGATCGAGGATCTGTGGGCCGAGGCCACGGATGTCGCCGAGACCGACCGCATCCTGTTCGAGTCGGCGGTGATGGAGATCGCCGGAAACATCGTGCAGCACAGCGTCAGCGATCAGGAGATCGTGTGCAACCTCATTCTGCGCATCTCCCCGACGCGGCTGGAGGCAGTCTTCCGCGACACCGCCGAGGAAGCGGTCGTCGATCTGGAATCGGCGACCCTTCCCGACGATCTGGTCGAGCACGGCCGAGGCCTCGCGATGACCAAGCGAGCGGTCGACCAGCTCAGTTACCAACGCGAAGGACCCCTGAACTGCTGGCGACTGAGCCGGACCCGGACGGGTTGAGTGGGTGCCGACGGGACCACGACCCGAGGCGTGGTCGTCCTGGCCGAGGACGACGCAGATCTCGGTCGATTCATGATGCTGGCATTGGAGAAACGAGCCGGGCTGACGGTCCGGCTGGTCGCCAACGGCACGCTGGCGCTCGCCGCACTGCAGGACGGCCCGGTCGATGTCCTGGTGACCGACATCCAGATG
>CAXSEW010000591.1:0-2890 GCA_964236185.1 uncultured Nakamurella sp.
AGAGCGGCGGCGTCAAGTGCGAGGACGCCACGGGCCACGGATTCACCCTGGCCCGCGCCGGTTACACCGCGTTCTGACTGCCGGGCTCCGGTGCGATGGGACGGGGATGCGCTGGTCTGTACCCGGGTGCGGTGGTAGCGCAGCGGCTGATAGCTGCCACGCCCGGTGACATCTGTGTTAACAAATCCGCACGAACCGGAGACTTGCCCGAAATGTGCCGGCTCTAGGTTGGGCGATGTTGACCCGAGCAGCATCGTGCACCACTGACGGCCGATGGAGAGTGGCAGATGTCCGCTGCACCCGTTCCGGGCCTGGCCGCACGGGCGCCTGCCGGAGCTACTCCGGTGCCGAACTACCAGCCTGCAGCACCGGTCCTGCAGTTCTCCGATGTCACCAAGACCTTCCCCGACGGCACGGTGGCGCTGACCGGCGTGGATCTGTCCGTTCGCAGCGGCGAGTTCGTGACGGTGGTCGGTCCGTCAGGATGCGGCAAGAGCACATTGCTGCGGATCGCCTCGGGCCTGACCGATATCAGCGGCGGCTCTTTCGCAGTCGCGGCAGAGCGGGTCGGGTACGTCTTCCAGGACGCCACCCTGCTGCCGTGGCGGACGGTACGCGCCAACGTCGAGCTGCTGTCCGAACTGGCCGGTGTCAAGAAGTCGGTCCGGGCCGAAGACGCACAGGCAGCAATCGACCTGGTCGGTCTCAACGGCTTCGAGAACCACCTGCCGCGCACGCTGTCCGGCGGCATGCGCATGCGGACGTCGCTGGCGCGGTCGCTGACGCTGGATCCCGATCTGTTCCTGTTCGACGAGCCGTTCGGCGCGCTGGACGAGATCACCCGGGAGCGTCTGAACGACGAGCTGATCAAGCTGTTCGCGAGCCGGCGGTTCGGCGCCCTGTTCATCACGCACTCGGTGAGCGAAGCCGTGTATCTGTCGAGTCGTGTCCTGGTCATGTCCGGCCGGCCGGGCCGGATCGTCGAGTCGTTCGACATCCCGTTCGCCATGCCGCGGGATCCGGACATCCGGTTCACCGCAGAGTTCGCCGCACTGTCGGGCGAGGTCTCCCACGCGCTGCGGGCCGGTCACTCATGACGGTCACCTCACCGACGCAGGCGCCGGGCGAGCTGATCGGAACGCCCACGCCGATGCCGCGCAAGCGCTCGCGGCGATCGGCACTGTCGCTGGTCGGACCGGTCGCGGTCTTCGCCGTGCTGCTCGGGATCTGGTACTTCATCAGTACCGTCGTGCTGGACCCGGACCTGCAGTTCCTGCTGCCACCGCCGCACCAGATCATCACCCAGGGCTTCGGCGACCCGGACACCCGCACCGAAATCTTGGAGGCGCTCGGCCGCACCACCCAGGTGGCGTTGACCGGGTTGGCCGCAGCCATCGTCATCGGCGCTGTCTGGGGCATCCTGATGGCGATGGCGAAATGGGCGGAGAGCGCGCTGTTTCCCTATGCCGTTCTGCTGCAGTGCATACCGATCCTGGCGCTGGTGCCGCTGATCGGATTCTGGTTCGGCTTCGGCTTCTTCGCCCGGGTGCTGGTCTGCATCCTGATCGCCCTGTTCCCGATGATCTCGAACACCTTGTTCGGGTTGCAGTCCGTCGAGCGCGGTCAGCTGGAATTGTTCCGGCTGCAGAAGGCGAGTCGATGGACGGTGCTGCGGAAGCTGCAGTTACCGGCGGCCCTGCCGGCCATCTTCGCCGGGATGAGGATCTCGGCCGGGCTGGCTGTCGTCGGTGCCATCGTCGGCGACTTCTTCTTCCGGCAGGGCAACCCCGGTATCGGGATCCTGTTGTCCAACTATGCATCCCGGCTGCAGGGGCCGGCGCTGTTCGCCGCCATCCTGGTGGCCGCGTTCCTGGGCTTCGCCATCTTCTGGATCTTCGGCCGGCTCCGCACCCTGGCCGTCGGCCGCTGGTACGACGTCTCCGCCGACGGCAACTGACACCGACCAACAGGCTTGTCCTGCATTGCTTGACCGCCACTGATCTCCTGCGCGCGAGAACGCCAGGCCAACCCACCGAGGAGCTGTTGTCGTGATCAATGTCCACCGTCGTACCACCGTGGTGCTGACCGCCGTGCTGGCGGGCGGTGTCGCGCTGGCCGGGTGCAGCTCCAGCAGCACTTCCTCGGGCAGTTCTGCGTCCAGCTCCACGTCCAGCGCCGCAGCCGCCGAGACGACCAGCGCTGCCGCCGGCGGCGCTTCAACGACGGCCGGCGGCTCGATGAGCAGCAGTTCGATGGCCGGCAGTTCGATGAGCAGCAGCGCGGCGGCTTCGCCTTCGTCGAGCGCCGCCGTTTCCAGCGGGATGGCGTCCAGCGGCGCGGCGTCCAGCGCGTCGGGGTCCGCCAGCGCCGGGCCGATCAACCTGAAAGATGTCTGCCCGGCGACCATCTCGATCCAGACCGACTGGAATCCGGAGTCCGAGCACGGCGGCCTCTACCAGCTGCTCGGCCCGAACCCGACGATCGATGCCGGCAAGAAGCGCGTCTCCGGCGCGCTGTACGCGAACGGCCAGGACACCGGCGTGAAGTGGGAGGTGCGGTCCGGCGGGCCCGCCATCGGTTTCCAGACGGTGACCTCCCAGCTCTACAGCGACAAGTCGCTGACTCTGGGGTACGAAAACACCGACGAGCAGATCCAGCTGTCGGCCAAGCAGCCGACCGTCGCGGTGTTCGCGCCGCTCGACATCAACCCGCAGATGATCATGTGGGACCCGGCGACCTACCCGGACGTCAAGACGATCGCCGACCTCAAGGCCAAGAACGTGAAGGTGCGGTACTTCAGCGGCGCCGCCTACATGGCCTACCTGACCGGTGCCGGCATCCTGGACGCGGCGCAGACCGACGGCAGCTACGACGGCACCCCGGCCAACTT
>CAXSEW010000592.1:0-2889 GCA_964236185.1 uncultured Nakamurella sp.
CACCCGGTCAGCTTCCCGCGGCGATCACCAAACCTAAGAGAGACACGCCCTAGTCTCGCGGCACGCGGCCCCGTTGACAAACGATTGTTATAGGCCTTGAGGCCAAGCTTTTTTGCTGCTTGGAGAGGTGCTGCTGGTGAACCAATCAATCCCGCCGCTGCTGGGTCTGCACGCCTTCGAAGCAGCCGCCCGGCACGGCAGCTTCACCGCGGCCGCCGCCGAGCTCTACCTGACCCCTGGTGCGATCGGCCACCGGGTCCGCACCCTGGAGGCCCACCTGGGCGTGACCCTGTTCGAACGGCTCCCCCGCAGCCTGCGACTGACCGAACGCGGTCAGGCCTACCTACCCGCCGTGCGGGACATCTTCACCGACCTGGCGGCCGCGACGAGCGGGCTCTTCGGCGACAACCACACCGGCCAACTCACCATTCGAACCCAGATCTCCTACGCCGCAACCTGGCTCACCCCGCGGCTGCCTGACTTCTACAGCACCTTCCCCCACATCGACCTGCGCGTGCTCACAACGGTCTGGTCCGACGTCCTGCCACCGGATGACGTCGATCTCGACATCCGCCAGGGCAACGGCACCTGGCCGGGATTCCGCGCCACCGAGCTGCACGCGGACACCGCCGTCGTCATCTGCGGGCCTGCTCTGGCCACCACACAGCGGCCCATCACCACCGCCGCCGACCTCATCGCCCACCCCCGCATCAAGGTGCTGGGCTTCGACGATCTGTGGAGCAAGTTCCTCGCCCTGACCACCCCGGACACCCCACCGGTCAAAGCCATCACCGTGGACACCAGTACCACCGCCATCGGTCTCGTCGAACAGGGCCCGTTCTGGAGCATCGTCCCCGAACGCTTCGTCCGCTCCGCCGTCCGGGCCGGGCGGGTCTTCCTGCCCCTCCCGCTGGCCATGCCGATGCGGCAGAAGCACTACCTGCTCCGACCCGACGATGCGACCCCGCTGAGCAGCAACGCCGCCGCCTTCACCCAGTGGCTCCGGACCCAGGACCTCGACGACACTCCGCTGCGGCCGATGTCCGAGTGATCGCCGCTCTGGTCCCGGGGCTGGCGCCGGGATCCGGCTGGCTGCTGCAGGAACTCGCCGACGACGGCACGCCACGCGCAGATCCGGTTCCGGTGGAGTCCGCGGAACGGTTGCGGCACTGGGAATCCGCCGGCGCTCGATGGTTGTGGGATTCGACCGAGCCGCTCTACCCACCGCTGCTGGCCGGCGGCCTGCGCGTCCTGCGATGTCACGACATCACTCTCACCGAGCGAATACTGCTGAGCCGGGAAGGTCGGTACGGCGCCCCCTCCTCCGCTGCCGCGGTACATGCCCGGAGACACGGGTTGCCGGCGCCACCCGACCCGTCGGCACCGTCGATGGCAGCCGGTCCCACGCTGTTCGACACCGGAGCGCCCGTACCTGCGCCGGCCGAGTCGCTGGCGATCGTGCGCGGGGCGTATGTCGACCAGTTGCACCGCATCGGCAGCCACAACGCGTTGCGGTTGCTCGTCGCCGCGGAGTCGGCGGCCGCGCTGGCGGCGGTGGAAATGGGCCTCACCGGCCTGCCGCTGCGGGCCGACGTGCTGGACGGCATCCTGCGGGAGCAGCTGGGGGCGCGGCCCGCCGCCGGTGCGCGTCCGCCGAAGATGACGGTGTTGGCGGCCGAGATCGACGCGGCGTTCGGCGCTCCGGTCAACGTGGATTCGGCCGTCGAGCTGCGAGAAGCGTTCCGCCGAGCCGGTTTCGACATCGACAGCACCCGGTCGTGGGTGATCCGGCAGCTGGACCATCCGGCGGTGGCACCCGTGCTGGCGTACAAGGAATTGTCCCGGCTGTTCACCGCCAACGGCTGGAACTGGCTGGCGGACTGGGTGCGGGACGGCCGTTTCCATGCCGGCTACCTACCCGGCGGTGTGGTGTCCGGCCGCTGGGCCGCCCGGGGCGGCGGCGCGTTGCAACTTCCTCGGCTGGTCCGCCGGGCGGTGATCGCCGACCCGGGCCGGGTCCTCGTGGTCGCCGACGCCGCGCAGCTGGAGCCGCGCGTGCTGGCCGCGATCTCCGGAGACCCCGTGCTGCAGGCGGTTTCCCAGCAGAACGACCTCTATACCGCGCTGGCCGACGACGGCTTCGGTGGCGATCGGGCCCAGGCGAAGGTGGCCATGCTCGGGGCCATGTACGGCGCGACTGCGGGCGAGGCCGGGCGGCTGCTCGGCACGCTGCGTCGACGCTATCCGGTCGCCATGTCATGCGTGGAGGATGCGGCGCGGCAGGGTGAACGTGGCGCGGTGGTTGCCTCGGTGCTGGGGCGGACCAGCCCGGGGCCCAGCCAGGAGTGGTGGGACCAGCTGCAGGCCGGATCGCTTCCCGATGCCACCCCGGCGCAGGAGCGCCGGGCCCGGCAGATCGCGCGGGACCGCGGCCGGTTCACCCGCAACTTCATCGTGCAGGGTTCGGCCGCCGACTGGGCCGGGGTGTGGTTGTCGGGCGTCCGGCGCGATCTGGTCTCCATTGCCGGCGCCGAACTGGTCTTCTTCCAGCACGATGAATTGATCGTGCACACGCCGGTCGATCAAGCCGGGCAGGTGGCCGCACTGATCGTGGCGGCCGCCGAGTCGGCCCGCACGCTGGTCTTCCCGGGCGCGACGGTGGCGACGCCGGTCATCCCGGTGATCGTGTCCTGCTACGCCGATGCGAAGTGATCAGGCTTTGTGGCTGGACTTCAGCGACGCGTACACGACGATGTTGCTCTCGTAACTGCCCTCGTTCGGGTCGAACGTCCCGCCACAGGTGATCAGCCGCAATCCGGCGTGGTCGATGTTGCCGTAGACGTCCTTCGTCGGGAACTGGTTCTTCGGGTACGAGCGAACTCCGTCGAT
>CAXSEW010000593.1:0-2859 GCA_964236185.1 uncultured Nakamurella sp.
TGGCAGCTCCGCATCGCCGCCGGGGAACCGCTCGACTTCGGCCAGGACGATGTGGCCCTGACCGGTCACGCCGTCGAGGCCCGGGTCTACGCCGAGGACCCGGCCAGCGGGTTCCTGCCCACCGGCGGCCGGGTGGCGGCGCTGGTGGAACCCGACGGCGAGGGCATCAGGGTGGACAGCTCGCTGATCGAGGGGTTGACCGTGTCCTCGGACTACGACCCCATGCTCGCCAAGGTGATCGCCTGGGCGCCCACCCGGCCGGAAGCGTTGCAGCGTCTACGGACTGCGCTGCGGGAGATGGCTGTGCTGGGCGTGCAGACCAACCTGGAGTTCCTCGGCCTGCTGCTGGACGATCCCGATGTGGCCGCAGGAAAGCTGGACACCGAGCTGATCGGGCGTCGCCTCGGACAGCTCGAATTCCGCCGGCCAGACGATCAGGTCTTCATTGGTGCGGCACTGGTTCTGCACCGGCAGGAGGCCATGCAGAGATCGGCCGGCCCGTGGAACTCCGGGGACGGTTGGCGGCTGGGGGAGCATCGGGCATCGACCTACCGATTGACGGTGCAGCCCAGCGGTCGCACCGCTGTCGTGTCCGTCCTCGGTCCATACGGCGACGCGGAGGTGGCGGTGGACGGCGGTGTTCCACGACGAGCCGGCGTCGTGTTGGACGGTTCCGCGGCCCGACTGATCGTGGCCGGGTCGAGCAGCAGGTTCAGCTTCGCACTGAGCAGCGGTCAGGTCTTCCTGAAAGACCGGGGGGCAGAATGGACCGTGGTGAAACCCGTTCGCGAGCGCGCACGTCTGGATGCCACGACCCAGCACCCAGAGCTCCGCTCACCGATGCCGGGGGCAGTGGTGGTCATCTCGGTGGTGGATGGCCAGAGCGTTGAGGAAGGCGATGCCATCCTCGTCATCGAGGCGATGAAGATGGAACACCTGCTGCGCGCACCGACCGCGGGCATCGTGTCCGTCAACGTCGAGGTCGGCACCCAGGTGCAACGGGACCAGCTCGTCGCAGTCGTCGAGGCCGCAGCCGTCGCCGTACCGGTATCCGTGGTGGTCAGCGATGTCTGAGCGGATCGTCCAGCGGGGCCTGTACTTCGAGGAATTCGACATCGATGCCGTGTACGTGCACAGTCCGGGCCGGACGGTGACCGAAGCCGACAACGTCCTGTTCAGCACGCTGACGATGAACGGCCAAGCGTTGCACCTGGACGCGCAATGGTCGGCGTCGACGGAGTTCGGTGAGCGGCTGGTCAATTCCATGTTCACCCTCTCGACGTTGGTCGGGCTCTCGGTCGCGCAGTTGACCCAGGGCACCATCGTCGCAAACCTCGGATTCTCCGAGGCCCGGTTCCCGCACCCCCTGCGGCACGGCGACACGATGAACGCATCGACTCGCGTGCTGTCCAAGCGGCTCTCCGCGAGCCGCCCGGGTCAGGGCATCGTCGAATTCGAACACAACGCCGTCAACCAACACGACGAAGTAGTGGCCATCGCCGTGCGATCCGCCCTCATGCGTTGCCGACCTGAAGGTGCCTGAGATGGCTACACCTCGGACAGCCGGGGGGACCGCCGCCCACGGGCCGGCTCTGCTGTTCTGCCCCGCGGACCGGCCCGATCGTTACGGCAAGGCAGCTGCAGCGGCCGACGCCGTCATCCTGGATCTCGAAGATGCCGTGGCACCCGAGGCCAAGGCGGCGGCTCGGGAGGCCCTGATCGGGTCTGACCTTGACCCCGGAACCACCATCGTGCGGATCAATCCGGCCACCACCGCAGAGTTCGAACGCGACCTCGCCGCACTCGCCCGGACGCCGTACACGACGGTGATGCTCGCAAAAGCCGAGACTGCAGAGGATCTTGATCGCCTGACGGATCTGCGGGTCATCGCGCTGTGCGAGAGTCCGCTGGGTGTAAGGAATGCCGGTGTGCTCGCCGACCACCGCACTGTGGTCGCTCTGATGTGGGGGGCCGAAGACCTCGTCGCCGCCCTCACGGGGAGTTCCAGCCGCCAAGCCGACGGCCGCTACCGCGACTTCGCCCGCTACGCCCGGTCCCACGTCCTCATCAGCGCCGCCAGCGCCGGGAAGATCGCCTACGACACCGTGCACCTGGACATCGCCGACGAAGCCGGACTGCGGGAGGAGGCCGAGGACGCCGCCGCATCCGGCTTCGCCGGCACCGTCTGCATCCACCCCCGGCAGGTCGGTGTCATCCGGACCGCCTACCGGCCGTCAGGGGAGTCCGTGCAGTGGGCCAGGGAGGTCCTCGCCGCGGCAGAGGCCGCGGGCAACGGGGTGTTCAGCCACCGCGGACAGATGGTCGACGAACCGCTGCTACGCCAGGCCAGACGGGTCCTGATGATGGACTCGGCATGAATGAAGAATTGCCAGCAAGCTGAACACCCACCATCCCGTCAGCAATCGGAGGTCAATGATGACCACAGCGGCAGAACTCCGCGCCCCGACGTACGAGCTGACATCACGTAATTATCGGGCGAACCCGGTTGCAGCACAACGGGTATCAATTGAAGCTCCGGACGGGCGAGATCGGTCTCGCTGGAGACGGCGCCGTCCTCGCTGACGAAATGTGCATTCGGCTGGTTCACCACCCAGGCGGGGGTGAAGTGCAGCCCCAGACTGACCGTCACCTTCATGCCGGCCGCCTGCATGGCCGCCACCCGGGTCAGGATGATGCTCTTGTAGACGGTGCTGTAGACGCCGTCGGCCGTCTCGTAATGCGCCACTGCAACTCGACCATGCCGACCTTCACACCGGCGTCGGACTCGGTCTGGGCGAGGGGACGACTAGGGCGTGTCTCTCTTAGGTTTGGTGATCGCCGCGGGAAGCTGACCGGGTG
>CAXSEW010000594.1:0-2842 GCA_964236185.1 uncultured Nakamurella sp.
GCGACACCCTGATGGTGGCCGCAGACCGGGTCACGGTGTCGTTCATGCGCAGCTTCCCGAACATGATCCCGCTGCCGGAGCGTCTGGTCCGCCAGGTCGCCGGGGTGGTGGCACCGCTGGCGTTCGACCGGGTCTACGGCGCCTTCGACCGGGGTGTCATCGACTCCGGTGGTGCGGCTGCGGTGCAGTTCTCGGCGCAGCGCTACATCGGCTGGATCCGGGACGAGATCCGCGACCCGGACGAGATCGTGCCGTCCGCCTGATCGGTCGCGCAGACATGCGCCGTACCCTGGCGACGCCTTGCCGGCCCGGCGATCCCCGGGCGTCCGGCTGCCGAACGTCAAGAGGGGTGCGGTGAAACATCGGCTGCTGCCCGAGCTTTTTCCGGACCTGTTCGGCGCCCTGCCCCGCAGGACCGTGCGCCGGATGCAGGCGGTGGTGGGCAGTGCCCGGCAGGAGGGCTACCGGCCGCTGCGCTGGGAACTGGCGCTGCTCATCGCGGTGGACCGCGGCGAAATCGACCATGACGAGGCGCTCGCAGTCATCAAAGCGGAGTTCCCAGACCCTGCGGAACAGCCTCCGGAGGGCATTCCGGGTGCGTTCCCGGACTGGGCGTCATACCTGTATCGCGGTACCGGCGTGCTGGTGAACCGGCTCGGCCTGCGCCAGCTCGCCGCGCTGCACGCCGCCGAGGCCCGGCTGACCTGCCTGCGCGCGCACGAGGTGCTGACCCATCCTGAGATGGTCGACCTGAGCGGCGCTCCCAGCACAGCCCTGCGACAGATTCACCGGCACCTGTTCCAGGACGTGTACGACTGGGCCGGGAGCGACCGGACCGTCGACATCGACCGCGGTGGCCGCTTCGCAACGGTCCGCACCATGGTGGCGACCGCCGACCTGGCGACGGAGATCGCGCACCGGCCCGACCTCGCCCGCCGTTCGCGCGCCGGGCTGGCCCGCGACCTGGCCCGGGTCTACCAGGCGACCAACCACGGCCACCTGTTCCGGGACGGCAACGGCCGGGCCGGCAAGGCCTACCTGGCGCTGCTGGCCGATCGGGCCGATCTCGACCTCAACTACGACGCCGTGCCGGCCGGGGCGTGGATCCGGGCGTCGCAGACCGGCCGCCCGGTCGACGACCACTGGCCCGACCCGACGGACCTGGAGTCGCTGTTCCGCGAATCGATCCTGCAGGCCCGCGGGTAATCCGTGACACATCACCTAGGACAACGCGCTCGGCTGGGCGACCGCGCCCACCGGCCGGGCGATCAGCACGCCGGAATGTGAGCGCCGGGACCAGACCACCTGCGGAACGACCACCACAGCGAGCAGCAGCAGTGACGCCAGGCTGTCGAACCACCAGTGGTTGCCAGTGGCGGTGACCACGTACAGGGTGATCAGCGGGTGCAGCAGCACCAGATGGCGCAGTCGCCCGCGGCCGGCGTACAGCACCGCGCCCGCGACGGTGAGCGCCCAGCCGATGTGGACGGACGGCATCGCCAGCAGCGCCTGGGCACTGAAGTTCGTGCCCGCGTACACCGACTGGCCGTACCGCTCACCGATGTCGATGAAGCCGA
This sequence comes from uncultured Nakamurella sp., assembly GCA_964236185.1. GTDB lineage: Bacteria > Actinomycetota > Actinomycetes > Mycobacteriales > Nakamurellaceae > Nakamurella. The sequence goes on from CAXSEW010000594.1 coordinate 1,578, forward strand.
GCTGGGGGAGCAGCCGGGGCGGCGCGACCGAGATCAACTGCACGAGCAGGGCCAGCCCGGTGAAGATCGCGAGGGTGTTGCGCACCCTGGGGTAGGAGTCCCGGTGCCGCCAGAACAGCCACAGCAGCATCGCTCCGGTCGAGCTCAGGTGCATGACCGCGTAGTACAGGTTGGCCCACTCGCCGACCACCCGGTGGTCCACCAGCTGCACCTGCAGCAGCCGCTCGGAGGGCAGGTGCAGGAACTGTTCGGCCCCGTCGATCCAGCGGCCGCGGCTGTAGGCCTCGACCGAGCTGTGCTGGGACAGCTGACCGGCGCGCTGCCAGAGCGCGAACAGCACAGCGACGAAACCGGCCTCCTTGAGGAACGGCGCCACCACCCGGGCCCACCGCGTCGACGCCCGGGTCAGCCCGGATGCCAGCGAAAACAGCACCAGCCCGAGCAGGGCCGCCTGCCACCAGTTCAGCTCAGCGGTGGGCGGATGCGGCACATCAGGACACTACCCGCGGCTCAGATCGCGACGCTGCCGATCGACAGGCCGAGGGCGATCAACATGCCGGCCATCACGCAGGCCGCCGGCACCTCGTTCTGCTCGACGATCTCCCGCAGGTTCTTGCTGCGCACCACGGCGATGTCGATCACGAAGATCAGCAGGATCAACAGCACGTAGCCGAGGACGAACGACACCGCGAAGCCGACCAGGCCGGAGCCCCAGCCGGTGAAATCACCGGCGATGGCCAACCGCAGGATGAAGCCGAGCCCGACCACCACCCCGGCGCTGATGATCGACGCGGCGAGGTTGTCGGCACCGAGCTGCTTGCGGCGACGGAACGGCCCGATCAGGCCCAGCAGCGCGTAGCCGGCCAGCAGCGCCACGAATCCGAGTGCGGAGAAGACGATGCTGGCGGCGATCGCCTCGCCGATGCTGGGCGCCGTGCCGCTGAGAGCGGCGTTGAAGATCAGCCCGGACGCCACGTAGAAGCCGCCCTTCGCGATGGCGTCGGCCATCGAGGTGGTGCTGAGCGCGTCCATGCCGCCGTGGTGGTGGATGGTGGCGTCGAAGACCCAGTTCAGGGCCAGCAGCACGACGGTGGCGCCGGCTCCCCAGGCGAGCAGCGGACCGATGTCGGACCAGAAGTTGCCGCTGACGGTGCCGATCAGTGGCAGCAGGGCGATGGCCTGCGCGGCGACGATGCTGATCCGAACGACGGCGTAGCCCATGTTCCGGTTCTGGAACAGTTCCCGCTCGTCGTCGAACGAGGTCA
>CAXSEW010000595.1:0-2823 GCA_964236185.1 uncultured Nakamurella sp.
GAACCAAAAGCCTCTGCCACCGCCGCACCTCCGGAGCTCTGCTCTTCGCGCAACCACGCACGAATGACATCGCTATCAAGGTTCAATCGCCACAACACAGACCGGCTCGACCGGCTCGACGTCACCAATCCGGCCGTCTCTAGCCGGGCCAGCCAGGTGGAAGCTGTCGTCGGCGATACTCTCGATGCTGCCGCGATCGCCGGCCGCGCGAGCGGCTCAGCCTGCCCGGCCACGGCGAGCAGCACGGCGTAGCCCTTATCCGTCAGGGTCGAACGCAACGTCTCCGATGAGCCAGCCACACCTCATTCTCTACACAACGAGGTGGAACCAGACATCGGAGCGACATCGACGGAGTAACTGCAGTCGTTTGGATCGAAGCTCGTATCGACGTGGGTAAGTGGTCGTGGTGCGGACTGGCGCCGAACCGGTCAGTGCTTAGCCCAGACCGAGGTCCTTGGTTCGAACCAGCAGCTCGGCGATCCGGGCTTCGATGTCGTCGAGAGCGTCGGCGAGCGGAGCGAGCTGCTGCACGGCGTCCTTCTTCCGCTGGTTGGCGGCCTCCCAGTCGTACACCGGCCGCACCACCACCGGTACCGGCACGACCGCCGCCTGGTCCACGCCGGCGGAAGCGACGGGCTCGTCGAGGTCCAGCACTCGGTGGTGCGCGAGGCCGGTTTCGGCCTGCCGGGCGAGGCGGGAGGTGGAGTGCGGGCTGAGCGGCTCGATGGGGTACGGCAGCTGACCCCACTGGTTGATCGGCGGGAACAGCGGCGCATCCAGGGTCTTGTCGTCGATCGGCTTCGGCACGTGGCAGGAGTGGTGACTGTCGGCGCTAACCACCTCGGCCTTCTTGAGCAGCGTCTTGACGTTCTTGTGGAGGACCTCGGTGTCGAGGACGCGGCGCCACCGCACCAACGCACACGGCCCACACAGCGTCGGATCTTCCGTCGACCGGATGATGTGCGCTGTGCCGTGGTGTTCGGTCACCGTCGACAACACCTTCGGCGATGTGCAACTGAGCGACGGTGAGCCGGGGAAGTTGCCGGTACGGGATCGTCGTCTGGGCGGCGAGGGTGAGCAGTGCGCGGTCGCGGCGGCCGAACAGCCCGCCGAGCCAGCCGTTTGAGGGCAGCAGCCGCATCGGCATGTCGACCTGGCCCGGGTCGATCACCTCGCGCGACGGTCGGGGAAGCTCCCGCGTGGCGTCGGTAGGTGCCGGGTGTCCTGCGGCGCGGTGATGGTGACCGATGGCAGCGAGCTTACGGCGGATGGTCGCGGGCGCTCCGGGACAGGCGGCGGTGAACGCCGCGATCGTGGTCCAGTCCGCCGGCAGCTGGCTCCGGTCCGCGGCGGTGCACCAGTCGGCGAACAGCGCCCAGTCCGCCGCATACCCCGCCACGGTCCTGGCGGACAGCAACCTGGGAGCCGTCGACGTGCCTGGTGTCGTCGTCACAAGTCCAGCTTCAGGACCGCGTTGCCAACGAGGGGGGCGAACTCGCGTGCGTACACCTCGAGCATCTTCGGATCCTTGTGGCCGGTCTGCCGCATGATCGAGTGCGCGTCGGCGCCGGCCCGGAACGCTTCGGTGACGAACCCGGACCGCAGCGAATGCCCACCCAACAGATCCACCTGCGCCGGGGTGAACCCGGCCGCGGCGGCGCGGCGCTGGATCATCACCGCCACCGCATCCCCCGTCATGGCCTTGTTGCTGGGCTGCCCGGTCTTGTGCACCGTTGGGAACAGCCACCGCTCCCCTCCCCCACCGCCCGCGACCGGCGACTCCTGCCTGTCTGAGGCGCCATCGGGCGTCGCGCTCTTGGAGTCGTCCACGCCGCGACACAAGTGCTCCCTCGACAGGCCGCGCTTGCGCAGCTCTGCCATCGCTCCCGCACGATCGCCGGTGTCGTAAGCCTCGAGCAGTCGGCGCCAGCGAATGAGTGCGCAGGGTGGGCAGGACTTTGGGTCCCGCCCGTACGGCAACGCCCGCACCACGGCGTGTCCTTCCTGGTCGGTCTTGGACGACCGGACTCGGACGTGCAGACCGTCGGCGGGGTGCACCGTCACATCGCAGATCCGCAGGTTGACCAGTTCGCTACGGCGGTGGGCGCCGGCGAACCCCATCAGCAGCAGCGCGGCGTCGCGGTGCGCGGCCATCGCGGTCGGCCACACTCCCATGGACGGCCGCATCGCCTCCAACAGCAGCCGTACGTCGGCCAGCAGCAGCGGGCTGCGGCGTTTCGGCGGCGTCTTCCGGGTACGGCGGACGCCGGACAGCGCGCGCCGGACCACCTCCGACCGGCCCGGCGCCGCGTGACCGGCGGCGGTGTGGACCTGGTTGATCGACGACGCCCATCGCGTCAGCGACGCCGACCCGAACGCCGGCCGCCCGTCGGCCCTGCGTTCCTCCGCCGCCTCGGTCAGGTACGCGGCAACCAGCAGCGGCGACGCCGGCAACACCACATGCCCACCCGCAGCGCACCACCGCTCAAAACGGCCCCAGTCCGACCGGTACGCCGCCTTCGTCGCAGCCGACGTCGACGCATCCACCGCCGCCCACACCCGGCGGACGGTGTCCGCATCCAGGTCGTGACCGTGGTCAGCCGGCGCTGTCACGGCCCGTCGACCAGAGGTGATGGCGAGCCGCAACGGCGCGGCGATCAGCGCCGGCCGCTCCCCCACCGCCTCCACCAACCCCGCCTCCCCCAACGTCTCGCTACGCATCGGCACCGCGCTGACCTGCGGCCCGTACTTCCCGGCCGGCTCATGTCCCGTTCGCGTTCTGATGTCAGTTGGCGACGCTCAACTGACGAGCTCCTTTGCGCA
>CAXSEW010000596.1:0-2794 GCA_964236185.1 uncultured Nakamurella sp.
GCCCCACGCTCACCGGGCAGGGCGAGCGGGTCCACCTGGCGTCGCCCACGGTCGCCCCGGTCGCCGCGGTCGCCGCCGCCGTCGACGAACTGCTGGCGGTAGACCTGACCCGGCCGTCCGACGCCGACATCCTCGAGCTGCTCCGCGGCGTGGAAGTGCAGGCCCGCCGCCTGCACGCAGCGTCGGTTCGGGTCACCGCGCAGATCACCGACCGCGGCCTCGCCGCACCTGCCGGCGCATCCTCGACCGCCGCCCTGCTCCGACAGATACTGCCGCTGTCCGCCTCCGACGCTTACCAGCGGGCCCGCCTCGCCGCCGCCACCAACCCCACCACCGGCCTGACCGGCGCCGTCATCGACCCGGCGTTGCCGATCCTGGCCGCCGCGCTCCACACCGGGTCGGTCGGCGCCGCCCACGCAGGGATCATCGTCACCACCCTCAACGGATTCCCCACTGAAGTACCGCAGGACGTGCGGGACTCGGTCGAGGAGTTCCTGGTCGAACAGGCCGGGGTGCTGGACCCGAAGACTTTTTCCAACGTCGCGCGCCGGATCGCGTTGATGGCCGACCCGGACGGCCCGGAACCGGAGCGGGACGCCACCGACAGGCAGCAGTTCCACATCGGCCGGCGTCGCGACGACGGCCTGACCCGGTGCTGGGGACTGTTCGACGACCTCACCATCGAGGCGCTGCGGGCAGCGTTCGGTGCGATGTGCGCACCCGCCGTCGACCGCCACTGCGGCACGAGCAGTACCGGCGGCACCGGCGGACACGACGGCAATGGCGGCACACGCGGCAACGGCGGCACAGGCGGCAACGGCGGCACACGCGGCAACGGCGGCAACGGCGGCAACGGTCAACCCGACAGCAACGCACCGGACGCCGCGGCCACCGACGCATCCCCCGACGCCGCACCCGCACCGGGGAACGCCGCCGCCCCGCCCGACGAAGCCACGCCAGACGTCGGAGCGGCATCGCAGGACTCCGCAGCGCAGGAAACCACATCGCAGGGCCAGGGCCACGCACCGCACGACCGCGAGCCCGAGGACACCGAGCCGGAGGACCGCGAGCCTGAGGACACTGCGGCAGCACCCGCACACAATGACACCGCGGCAGCACCCGCACACAACGACACCGCCGACGACCCCGACAGCGGTAAGTGCACCGGCACCGGCACCGGCACCGGCCAACCCCCCGACCAGCCCGCACCACGCCAGCCATGGCGGCCGACCCGCTTGCCCCACGAGTGGGCTCCGCTGGGCACCGTCCCCGGCGACTACCCACCACCTCAACGCGGCGCTCCCGACCAAGCACCCGACCACCAAACACCGCCACCGCCGGCGGACAGGCGGTCGGCGGCGACCCGCCGCGCCCAGGCCTTGGGCGCCATCCTGACCGCGTTCCTCAATTTCGGCATAGCGCCCACCATCCGCGGGGAGAGACCGCACCTGCTCGTCACCGTCGCGGAAGCCGACCTCCGCCAGGGAATAGGCAGCGCCCAGCTGGGCTACGGCGACACCATTCCCATCGCCACCGCCCGGATGCTTGCCTGCGATGCCTCAGTCATCCCCGCCGTTCTCCGCGGACCGAGCGAGGTCATCGACATCGGCCGCGCCATGCGCAGCTTCACCGCAGCCTGCCGCAAGGCCATCCTGCTGAGGGATATCGGCTGCGTCTTTCCCGGCTGCCCGATGCCCGGCGCCTGGTGTGACAACCATCACCTGCGACACTGGGCAAACGGCGGCCCGTCCAACCTTGATAACGCCGCCCTCCTGTGCCGACGGCATCACAATCTGCTCCATCGCGAGCAGTGGCAGATCCGGCTCGGTCCCGACCACATCCCCGAAATCATCCCGCCTGCCAGCTACGACCCCGCCCAGCGACCACTGCGCAACACCGTGCACCGACCACCCATCTTCACCTGGCCGGTGAAGCGGTGAGCGGTTCGGCGCCGGACGAGCCCGGCTCAGCTGGTGGCAAGGAACTGCTGTAATCCCGACAGCAACCGGTCCACGTCGCTGTCGTCGCTGTACGGCGCGAGACCCACGCGTAGGCCTCCGGTGTCGCCGAGTCCCAGCCAGCGCGACGCCTCCAACGCGTAGAACGAACCGGCCGGCGCATTGACGCCCCGCTCGGCGAGGAACGCCGACACCTGCGCCGCGTCGCGGCCCTCGAAGGTCAGCAGCAACGTCGGCGTCCGCGTCTTCGCACGCGACCAGAGCTCGACACCAGGCAGTTCGGCCAACCCACTCTCGAGACGGTCGCGCAACGCATCTTCGTGCTCCACGACCACCGTCATCGCCGCCACCAATCGGTCGCGCCGACTATCGGCGCCATCATCCGGACCGGAGCCGCCGATGCCGGCCAGGAAATCAACTGCCGCACTAGTGCCGGCGAGCAGCTCGTACGGCAGCGTGCCGAGCTCGAAGCGTTCCGGCACGTAGTTGCCCGACGGCAGCAGCTTGTCCGGCTCCAACCGCTCGAGCATTGACGGCGCGGCGGCCAGCACGCCGCAGTGCGGCCCGAGGAATTTGTAGGGCGAGCAGACGAAGAAGTCGGCACCGATCGCCGCGACGTCGACGGCGGCGTGTGCGGTCAGGTGCACGCCGTCCACGAAGAACAGCGCCCCGGCCTCGTGCACCAACGACCCGATCGCGGGCAGGTCCGGTCGGGTGCCGATCAGGTTCGACGCCCCGGTGACGGCCACCAGCCGGGTGCGGTCGGACATCGCCGCAGCGACGTCACCCGGCAGCAGCTCGCCGGTCGCCGGATCGAAATCAACCCAGCGGACCAC
>CAXSEW010000597.1:0-2773 GCA_964236185.1 uncultured Nakamurella sp.
CCGGCTGCGTGTTGCGCCGCTACCGGTGCGTCACTGCTGGAATCGCCTTCACCGACGTTGTCCATTGAGCTGACGGAATCGCCTGCGTTGCTGACGATATCGCTCGCGGCGTCGGGCACGGCCGGCGTGAATCCATCTTCAGGGTTCAACGCTTCGTTACTGGGAGCCAAGTCACATCCATACTTCCGTACCGATCGGGCAGGGGTGATGGATGCATGGATGTACCGGGTGTGGACACGCGGACACAAAGAGGGCAGGTATTGGCAACGGGCTCGACGACTCCCGCGAACAAAACCTGCCCCTATGCACCCGGGACTTCCCCATCCCGGCTGTTATCACAGGACAATAACGGGACGAGCACGGGACGGCAACCCGCAGACTGTTCCCATACGGCACTCACGAGCTTCGCGATCAGGCAGAACGAGAACTTCTGTACGCAGCGCAGGCTAAATCACCCGAATGCCATACATTCTGAATGTGTTTTGATTCACTGCTTCACCTAGCTCCCTGGCGTCGATACCACGCAGCGTCGCAATCGCCCGCAGGGTGTAGGGCAGCGCAAAGGGCTCGTTTCGTCGCCCCCGAAATGGATGCGGGGTGAGAAATGGCGCGTCTGTTTCCACCAACAGCAGATCCGCCGGAGCAAATGCCGCAGCTGCCGCCAGATCGTTCGCGTTGCGAAAGCTGACCGGACCGGCAAATGACATCACGTACCCCCGGTCGGCGCATTCTGACGCCAAGGCGACGTCGCCGGAGAAGCAGTGGAAGACGACGCGATCAGGCGGGCCCTCCGAGGCCAGCAGGTCCAGGACGGCGCGGTGCGCATTGCGGTCGTGGATCATCAGCGCTTTGCCGGTCCGCTTGGCCAGGTCGATGTGCCACGCGAACGACTCCGCCTGGGCTTGATGAGGCGCGGCTTCCCAGTAGTGGTCCAGTCCGGTCTCGCCGATGGCGACCACCCGGTCGTCGCGGGCCAACTCCTCGAGCGTCTCTTTGGCTTCGTCGTCGAGCTGGTCAGCCCGGGTCGGGTGGAGCGCGACGGCGGCATACAGGTCGGGGTGCCGACCTGCTGCAGTGACTGCCCACCGGGCAGAGATGAGGTCGTCCGCCACCGTCACCACCTTGGCGACGCCGACCGCCGCGGCCCGAGCCATGGCCTGGTCCACCTGCGCGGCGGTATCCGCCCCGCACGCGTCGAGATGGGTGTGCGCATCGGCGACAGCGACCGGCAGCGGCTCGGGCGCCGGAGGCAGCTGCCGGTCCCGCACCGCCTCGTGCACCGTCATCCGATGGGGGCCCAGTCCGGGCCGGTTTCGCCCAACTTGGGATCCAGCTTCGCGAACAGCGGCACCGGCTTGCACAGTTCTCTGCCGACAGCGATACCGCGGCGTTCCCAGACCGCGAGCTGGTTCTGGTAGTCCCCGGTGATCACCGGGTAGTCGCGGACCGCCGGCACCCCCACACCCTCGACGTCGTCGTCGAAATCCGTCACCTGCTCGATGGTCGGCTGGGCCGCCCAGACGCCTTCGCCGCCGAGCGCCTCGAACACCTTCTGCGACGAATGCGGCAGGAACGGCGTCAGCAGTGTCTTGGCATCGTCGACCACCTGCAGAGCGGTGTGCAGCACGGTCGCCTGGCGCTGCTTGTCCTCGTCCTTGCCCAACTTCCACGGTTCGGTGTCGGAGATGTACTTGTTGGCGAGTGACACCACTCGCATCGCCTCGCCCATTGCCTGCTTGAACCGACTGCGTGCCAACAGGTCTCCCACCGTCGTGAATGCCTGCTCGGAAGCCTGCAGCAGGGTCGCGTCCAGCTCGGACCGGGTACCGGGCTGCGGAATACGGCCGAAGTTCCGGTGCGCCATCGACACCGACCGGTTGACCAGGTTGCCCCACTCGTTGGCCAGCTCGGAGTTGTTGCGCCGCAAGAACTCGTCCCAGGTGAAATCCGAGTCCTGGTTCTCCGGGCCGGCCGCGACGATGAAATACCGCAGCGCGTCCGGACCGAACTCATTGATGAAGTCGCCGACGTAGATGACCGTCTTCCGCGAGGTCGAGAACTTGGAGCCGCTCATCGTCAGGAATTCGCTGGAGACGACCTCGGTCGGCAGGTTCAGCGTGCCCAGGGATCCCGGTGCACCGCCCCGCTCACCCAACCCGTTGTAGCCCAGCAGTTCGGCCGGCCAGATCTGCGAGTGGAAGGTGATGTTGTCCTTGCCCATGAAGTAGTACTGCCGGGCCGCGTCGTCCGACCAGAAGCGGCGCCAGGCATCGGGATCGGTGCCGTATCGACGCGCCCATTCGATCGAGGCCGACAGATAACCGATGACGGCGTCGAACCAGACGTAGAGCTTCTTGTCGCCGCGGTCACGCCAACCGTCGAGCGGTACCGGTATGCCCCAATCGATGTCGCGCGTCATCGCGCGCGGTTTGAGGTCGGCCAGCAGGTTCATCGAGAACTTCAGGACGTTGGGCCGCCAATCGCTGCGGGTGTCGAGCCAGTCCCCCAGGGCCTGGGCCAGCGCGGGCAGGTCCAGGAACAGGTGCTCGGATTCGACGAACGCCGGCTTCTCGCCGTTGATCCGCGACCGCGGGTCGATCAGGTCGATCGGGTCCAGCTGGTTGCCGCAGTTGTCGCACTGGTCGCCGCGGGCACTGCCGTAGCCGCAGATGGGGCAGGTGCCTTCGATGTACCGGTCCGGAAGCGTGCGACCGGTGGACGGCGAGATGGCGCTCATCGTCGTCTTCGGCACCAGGTACCCGTTGCGGTGGAC
>CAXSEW010000598.1:0-2772 GCA_964236185.1 uncultured Nakamurella sp.
TGCCGGTCCTGCATGTTCTCGGAATTTTGTCCGCCGATGGATGAGTAGGCGTGGCGTCCGATACGGCAGAGAAACCTCCGGCCGGTGTCCGAACGATCGTTCATGGCGTCCTCCTGGAGAGCTCGGGATAGTGCGATGGAACCAGCGAGAACACTTGCTGCTTCACGGAGCTGTCGCCCGCTGCCAAGGCAGCAGACCTCTGCGCTGTACTCGTCCCGGTATCGGTCACGGCTGCCGCCGGGTAGCGGTCGAACTGCCAGCCAGATCAGCATCCGGGCACCGGCGTGCGGCGTGCGGACAAAACCGGGCGGAAGCGTGCTCATGTCGTTTCACCGGCTGGTCGATAGCGCACTCGGATCGACGCGCGCTGTGCATGTGCCTGCGCCAGAGCATGTCTGGCCAGAGCCAGGCCCTCGGTATTCAAACGGTAGTAGCGGCGGCGGGGCCTGCCTTCCTTCCGGACGTCGATGTTTTCCCAGAAGCTGTCGACCCAACCGAGCTTTTCCAGCCGGGCCAGGATCGGGTGGAGCGTCCCACTGGGAAGACCGGTCATGGCAGACAGCTCCAACCCGTAGAGATCTTGCTCGGGGATGGCCGTCATTGCCCCGAGCACTGCCTGGGTGGACAACGTCATCCGCGGCTGTGCCATAGGTAGAACTCTACCTAGCACCCTGCGCAAGTCAAGGGTTGCCGGAAAGGTGAGTGGTGAAGGCCGATCGGCTCATCCTCGAGGTGACTCACTGGCTGCTGATCACCGTCGAGCTGTCGATCTTCAAGATCCCGTCGGATCGGACGAGTTGATACCGGGTGTCTTCCACCGATGTCGGGCGGCCGTCGTTGAACCGGTAGGTGATCGTCGCCTCCACCGTGCCGGGGGCGGTGCCGGTGGCGTTGCCGACCGACACCGATTCGACCCGGTCCCAGAACCTTTGGTAGTACGCGCGATTCTGCGCCGTCGTCGCCCGGAAGTTGGCCGTCAGGTGCGCCCAGCCGTCGTCGGTCCCGCCCGGTAGTCCGGCGTAGTAGTCGGTCAGGGCCGCGGCGAGCTGGCCGCCCGTTGGCGTGCCTGTTGCGGGCGACGCCGAGGTGGACTTCGACACCGATGCCGTGGTCGACCTCGAGGCGGAGGTGCTGGGCGTCGTCCTGGTCGATGGCGATGGCGATGGCGATGGCGAGGACGAGTTCGGGGAGGAAGGCGAGGTCGGCGGGGCGGGCGAGGTCGAGGGGACAGGCGTGGTCGACGGGGCAGGCGAGGTCGGCGGGGACTTCCGGGTGGCAGGGGTGGTGGCCGGCCGGGACGGCGAGGTGCTGGAACGGGTCGTCGACGACGACGACACGGGAGAGGCAGCGGTCGCTGCGGTGGCGGGAAGTGGAACTGCTGCAGCTGACGGGGTAGGCGATGGCGGCGTGGTCGAATCGGCCGACGTCGAGCTGCCGCCCGGTGTTCCGGTGGGCGTGGCGACGTCGGCGTTTCGGCCCCGGTGAGCCAGCGCAGCGACACCGAGCGCGACCACTCCGATGAGCACGATCGCGAGCACCGCGCCGAGCAGCACTGCCGGTCGTCGCCGGCGGTCGGGAGAAGTCAGAGCCGCACCGGCCCCGCGACCGATCGGCGGTGCTGCTCCGGATCGATCGGGCTCCTGGCGGGAACCAAGCAGGGAGTCGGACAGCGTCGCGGTCGGCGCGGGCGGGTCGGCGGGCCAGTCGCGAAAGGTGGGCGGTGGGAGCGACGTCGTCGGTCGCTCCGGCTCGACCGGCACCCGGCTCCCCTCGACCGCAGCGGTCAATGCCCGGGTGACGTCGGCCATGGTGGGCCGATTCGCCGGCAGCGGGGCAAGCATGTGCAGGAGCAGCGGCGTGAGCGATCCGCTGCGTCGGGGCAGGATGATCTGCCCGGAGGCGACCCGGTGCAGGATCGCCATCGGATTCACATCTGTGCCGAACGGCGGCGCACCCTCCAAGGTCGCGTAGAGCGTTGCACCGAGCGAGAAGACATCGGCCGGAAATCCCGACGCCGCTCCGCGGGCCACCTCCGGAGCAAGGTAGGCAGGCGTGCCGGACACCATGCCGGTCGAGGTCAGGTTGACGTCACCAGCGGCATGGGAGATGCCGAAGTCGGTCAGCTTGGCGGATCCGTCATGCGTGATCAACACGTTGCTGGGCTTGACATCCCGATGCACGATGCCCACCAGGTGGGCAGCTGTCAGCGCCGACGCCAACTCGGCGCCGATGCGCGCCGTCAGCTGCTCCGGCAGCACGCCGCGCTCCTGCAGGATCGCGTTCAGGCTCCGCGACGGGACGTACTGCATGATCAGGCACGGTTGGCCGGCATGCTCCACCACGTCGTACAGCGTGACCGCATGCGGGTGGTGCAGGCGGGCGGTGATCCGCGCTTCCCGGATCACCCGGTTTCGCGCGGTCTCTGCGTCGGCCGGGCTGATGCCGGGCTGTGGCAACAGCAGCTTGACGGCTACCCGACGGCCCAGCACCTCGTCCTGCGCCTCCCACACCGAGCCCATGCCGCCGCTTGCCACCCGGGTGCGCAGCCGGTAACGACCGGCGATGAGGACACCTGGGGTGGTCAACAGTGCTCCTCGCGGCTCGGGTGGGTCTGCACCATCGGTTCAGCAAACCCGCGCCGCGACAGTATGCAGTGGGTGCAGGTGAGATGCAGTGGGGCGCAGGTGAGCGGTGCCTCTGCCCAGGTGATCGATGCGTCGTCCGCAGGGCGAGGCGGGCGGCGCTCTCAGGAACCTGCCCCGGTCGCCGGGT
>CAXSEW010000599.1:0-2764 GCA_964236185.1 uncultured Nakamurella sp.
CTTCGCGCTGATCTTCGGTTACTTCCAGGTGCCGAGGGAGTACCAGCACCGGGTGCTGTTCTTCGGTGTCATCGGTGCGCTGCTGTTCCGGGGGATCTTCCTGGCGCTGGGTGTAGCCATCGTCAGCACCTTCACAGCCGTGCTGTTCGTCTTCGGCGCCATCCTCATCTACAGCGCGATCAAGCTGCTGAAGGACGACGACGAGTCGATGGACCCTGGCAAGAGCTTTGCGGTGCGCTTGCTGCGCAAGATCGTGCCGGTGTCGGACGAGTACCACGGCACGAAGTTCTTCTTCAAGGAAGCCGGCAAGCGCGTTGCCACGCCACTGCTGGCAGTGGTCGTCGCCATCGAGGCCGCTGATCTGGTCTTCGCCGTCGATAGCGTTCCCGCAGTGCTGGCGGTCAGCGACAACACCTTCATCATCTACTCCAGCAACGCCTTTGCCATCCTGGGGCTGCGGGCACTGTACTTCCTGCTGGCGGGAATGCTCAAGAAGTTCCACCACCTCGGCAAGGGCTTGGCGTTCATCCTCGCCTTCATCGGCGTGAAGCTGTTCCTGCAGGCCGGACACAAGGTGATCTCCAGTTCCATCCCCGAGATCCCGTCGCTGGCCTCGCTCGCGGTCATCATCCTGGCACTGACGGTCTCCATCGTCGCTTCGCTTCGCAACCCGCTGCCGGAAGAGGACGAGGATGGCGAAAACGCAGACGCCGTCACGGTGGGCGCGGTGCCGGTAGGTGCAGTGGCTGGTAGTGCAGTAGCGGGCGCGGCGACTTCCACTTCGACGTCGGCCAAAACCCCTACGGTGCCAATTGTCTCGACAATGGCCACCACGACCGCAGGGCGTCACAGCGTCGAATCGTCGGCGGACGCAGTGTCGATGTCCAAGGGCCCGACTACCTGATCTAGCGAACAGGAAGCCAGATAGTCGGCCATAGCCCGATAGCGAGCCGCAGCCCAGCCGCGCTGCACCTCCCCCGAGCCCACAGCCGTACAGCCGTACAGCCGCGCTGCACCTCACCCGAGGTGCGGCGCGGCTTTTCGTATCGTGGCGCCTTTACCCGCTCAACCAATTCCACCCCGTCCAGTTTCACGACCTCGTCAGAATGGTGGATCTTCGGGCAAGGCATCATCTTCTGATTGGTCGAGCAGTGGTAGCGCCGGGCGGCGAGCTTGGGTGTCGGGCGCGGGTCGGCGTCGTCGTTGCGCGGCGCGGTAGTGGCGGTCGAGGTCGTCCCGTTCGGCAGCTGCCGGGCCGGTGTCGCGGTTGCGGTCGGGGTTCAGCTGTGCGGCGAGTCGACCGATCCGGCGCCGCGCGTGTCGGCGGGTGTCCTGCCGCAGGGCCCGGTAGGTGTTGATCTCGACGCTGCCGGGGTGCGGGATGGTGGCCCGGTCTTCCATCTCGGTGTGCGGCTCCTGGAAGTCGGTGCCGGCCGGGACGACGGGGATGGTCGGGCCGGTCACGACCGGCCCGATGATCACCTGTTCACCGATCAGCTGTTCACCGATCACCTGGTCCCCGATCAGCTGTTCACCGGGCGGGCCCGCCGAACTGCCCGGCCCCCGGCACCGCCTGCTCACCTGGTGAACCCATCGGGTCGGCCGCGATGCTGGGCACAGCCCCGCCCTGACCTTCATCGGGACTTATTGCACTACCCGGGAACTCGCCGGAGTCGGCGGCGTTGGGCACAGCTCCGCCCCAGCTGCCGTCTGCGTTCCCTGAGCCGACATCTCCTACCCCGACATTCTCGACGCCGACATTCTCGACGCACGAGCGTCTCTGGGCCCGCGCGTGGGCGGCGCGGTCCCATTCGCCGGGCGCGGTGAACTCCCGCGGGTAAGAGGTGGCGGTGTGGCACCCGTACCAACATCGACCTCAGCCTGACGACGGCCGGCTGGCGAGCCATTCGGCAGCCAGAAGATGGAACAACACCTGGTCGTGGAACATCCCGCCATGCAGGACCGCGTCTGGACGCCGGCCTTCCTCCACGAACCCCGCTGTGCGATAGCTGGACGGACAACGCTCGCAGTCGCCGGAAGGTCGCAGAAGCGACCTGGGGTGCCCGTATCCGGGCGTGAGCCCCCGGAAGCGACAGGGTGCTAGGCCTCCGGTCCCGGCCGCCGATGACGCGCGGCCACCTCGGCCACCACTACCCGGCGCAGCGCGGAGCGGCTACCAGATCCGCACCCGCTCTGTCGGAGCCAGCCACATCGAGTCGCCGTCGTCGACCCCGAACGCCTCGTAGAACTCGTCGAGGTTGCGCACCACCTGGTTGCAGCGGAACTCCGGCGGCGAGTGCGGGTCGATGGTCAGCCGCCGCTGCACCTCGGCCGGCCGCGTCTGCGTCCGCCAGGCTCTGGCCCAGTTCAAGAAGAAACGCTGGGCCCCGGTCTCGCCGTCGATAATCGGCGGCTCGGCGCCATCTAGTGCGAGAACCCAGGCCTGGTAGGCAATACCGAGACCACCCAGGTCACCGATGTTCTCGCCGATGGTCAACGCGCCGTTGACCTTCTTGCCGTCGGCGCCCTCCGGCGACAACTGCGAGTACTGGTCGATCAGCTTGCCGGTCAACGCCTCGAAGGCCTTG
The DNA here is from genome assembly GCA_964236185.1 of uncultured Nakamurella sp. GTDB lineage: Bacteria > Actinomycetota > Actinomycetes > Mycobacteriales > Nakamurellaceae > Nakamurella. The sequence continues at coordinate 2,589 of CAXSEW010000599.1, forward strand.
CGGTCGTCGTCCGTCCACCAGTCGGTGAGCGATCCGCTGCCGTCGTACTTCGAGCCCTGGTCGTCGAAGCCGTGCCCGATCTCGTGACCGATGACGGCGCCGATGGCGCCGAAGTTCGTGGCGTCGTCAGCGTCCGGAGAGAAGAACGGCGGCCGCAGAATCGCGGCCGGGAAGAC
>CAXSEW010000600.1:0-2757 GCA_964236185.1 uncultured Nakamurella sp.
TGTCCTGGCCTTTGCTGACGTCGGCGACGGGATGTTCATCGAAGGGGCTGTCATGCCACACCATGCTCAGTGCCGGCAGGTCCGCCGCGTCGGCGACGATCTGGTCGCTGCCGACGATGTTCGGTGAGCCGGTGAGTTGCTGGTAGAAGGACACCGGGTAGTGCGAGGTGCCGGTGTAGGCCTTCCAGGTCAGCTGGTGGTCCTGGGCGTGGCCCAGGATTGACGGCATGTTCCACACCGGAGGGGTCTGGGTGCGGGGCGGGTTGCGCAAGGTAGGGGTCTGACCGCCGATGATGAGCAGGTGATTGGGGGTGGAGTTGGTCCCGAACCCGGAGCAGTGGTTCTCCAGGAACGCCCCGGTCGCGGCGAGGTAGGCGTAGTAGGGGATCGCGGCGAGCGTGTCGAACTGGGTGTGGGTTGCCGGCGTCGGAGTGCCGGCCTGCTGGGCGTGCAGCCATTTCGCGTACGCGGCGCGGGTGTGGGGTTGGTCGACGGCCGGTGGGTTCGGCTGGACCGGCAAGTCGGTCGCGACGTTGGCGCCCCACGCCGCCATGGACCGGAAGTAGTTGTCGGTGGTGTGATTTTCCTGGACGAAGACCACGACATGTGACACAGCGGCTGTCATGTACCAACGGTCCACCGCCGCCGCTCGGCTGGCAAACGAACAATCGACAAACACCCACCAAAAGGCTGACCGCCGTCCACGTCGCCGGCGGTGGTGCAGCGGACCGCCGCGACGGCGATGTCAAGCCAGCAATTGGGCGCTCATCTAGTCGGCAGCGTGGTGTCGGTCATCGTTCGGTACCAACCGGCAGCAGCAAACGCTGTACTCGCGGTCCCGAACTCGGTCCCCGGCAGAAGCTGCCCTGTTGGCTCGTCTGCTCGGCAGCGAGGGTCAACGGCGCCCATGTCAGGCCGGCGGTCGCGTCCGGACCTCGACGACGGGTCGGGTGACGGTCCAGCGGGGTTTGCACCGACGACGCAAAGCGCGTACGAACCCATGGCGAGCAGCCGACCGGCCGCCGCCACCCGAACCAGTGGTCCTGGGCGCGCACCGCAGTCCACCGATCTGCTCCGCCGCCGAGCATTGCCGGCCAGCTCCCTCCGTTGCTGTAAGCCGATGCCGGCCCAGGTCGGTCACAATGATCTGCTCAAGAGTTGGCGGCAACGAGATCAGCACCACCGCGGGCTGATCTCGTTCAGGCCAAAGCGAGCTGCGCTGGACGGGCCACCTCGACCACGTCGTTGTCAAAATGCACACGCAGATTGTGGTCGGGCAGCACGGCGATCACTATCCCGCGACTACGCCTGGACACTCGCGGCCGAAGGAATCCTCCGAGGTTCTCCACCGCGACGACCCGATCGCCGACATCGAAGCGGGGAGGTTCATCGAATCCCACAGCAACCGTCATCGCCCACCCCTCGCCGCGACCCGCTGATCGTGCTGGAAAGCAACTGCGCAGCTCTTGACGTCCAGGCTCGAGCCGGCCAGCCAGTGCGATGGTAGCTGCCGGACGTGAACTGCCGAAGCCAACTGCAACGCCTCGCCCGGGGTGCGTGGAAAGGCGGCAACAGGCGAGCGCGCCAAAATTCCGATCGCTGGCGCCGGCTGCCGGGCGGGGTCCTGCCGACAGACGGCGGTGGTGGCCGATGCTTTGCGGCGACGGGGACGTCCTGGCCGTCCTGTCCAAGTCAAGACCTGCCGCCACGCCGAACCCGACACGGTCAGGGGTCGAAGCGGTAGCCGACTCCGCGGATCGTCCGCAGATGCCGGGGTTTGCCGGGCTCGGGCTCAATCATGTCGCGGCGGCGTGCGATGATCCCCTGCATCCGTTTTGGGTCACCGCTGTAGTGATCACCGCAGATGCATTCCATCAGCTGGCCTCTGGTGACGACCTTGCTATGGCTGCGGGTCAGGTATTCCAACACCGCGAATTCTTTGAGCCGCAGCGAAGTTTCGGCGCCGTCGATCAGGACGCGGTGCCGGTCAAGGTCGATCCGCACCGGCCCGGCGGTCAGCACCGTGGCCGCGCGGTCGGATCGTGTGACGTCGTACGGTCGGAGTATCGCGCCGATGCGGGCGGTCAACTCCGGGCCGGAGAACGGTTTAGTGACAAAGTCGTCCGCGCCCACCTCCAGCGCATCGACCTTGTCCACCTCGGCGTCGGCGGCGGTGAGGATGATGATCGGTACCGCGGTGGCCAGTCGCAGCGCTGCGCACACCTCGGGGCCGGCGGCGCCGGGGAGCTGCCACTCCAGCAGCACCAGGTCCGGCCGGAGCGACGCCCATTTGGTCAACGCCTGCGCCGGCGACGCCGCCACGACCACCGCAAATCCGGCACGCTGCTGGAGGAGCTTGAGCCGCCGCTGGTGGGAAGGTGAACGATGACGTTGTTGAGCGTCAACCCTTGTTGGGGGTGGCTGCGGTCGGTGATCATGCCGGTTTCGTGGTTGACGCCTCCCCAGAGGCTCAGTGGGGCGGTAAGCCGCAGATAACGGCCGCTGGCACCGTTTCCGACCAGAATTTCGGCCTTGCCGACCTGCCGTGCCGACTGGGGCATCACAGGGGTGTCAGATTAATTGAACCGGACAGGGCGCTGGCGATGCACTCGTCGATGCTGCCCAGGACGACGTCGTAGCCGAAGTTGGCCGGCGCGTAATAGGCCCATTTCGCGGAGCCGGTCATCACGACGCCGACCGGGCCGATGATGGGCGTGATGTAGGTGCAGGTTCGCGCACTATCTCGATTCCCGCGGT
>CAXSEW010000601.1:0-2750 GCA_964236185.1 uncultured Nakamurella sp.
CACCCGCAGCAGGGCGTCCACCAGCGCGAGGTGCTCGGCCACTTCCGGTTTACAAACGCAGCGCCGGCCGTCTACGTCCGAACGCGTCTCGACACGTCCGAGCAACATCGGGACGCGCTCCAGGTGTTGCTCGGTCGACTCCAGCGTTGCCAGGACGTACCCGACGCCATCGGCCGGGACGCTCTGAGCTCAGCTCGCACCCATTCAACGCCGGCGCGGCCGATCATTCGGCCGCGCCGGCATTCTTGCGTTGCTCTGCCTACAGGAAGCTCACTGGTGGGTCACCGTAACGGCATAGACCGGCCCGCGACACTTACCGCATGACGAACTCAATCATTTGCGCGCCAACGTGTTCGGCCCCGGTAGCCAATCCGCGCCGAACGCGGATGTCCGGTCGCCCGAGCCGCAGCCACGCCGTCGGCCCGGTGTTCCGATTCGCGAATCCCGCTGCGCCAACCCCACCCACCCCACCCACCGCAGCCGAGAAGGGTTGAGCCAGATGACCGAGACCCTCGAGGCGCCCGAGGTGTCGACCTTCGACACCCCGCCCGGATCCACGACACCAGCAGTCAGACCGCCACCAGCACCGGTCGGTCCGCCGACGCGGCGCGAACGATTCGCCCGGCTGCTTCGCGGCGGCGACGCGGACCCCCGGTGGGCTCGTCCGCTGCTGCTCGGGCTGATGGTGCTGACGGCCGGCGCCTACCTGTGGGACCTGTCCAGCTCCGGCTACGCCAACGATTTCTACGCGGCGGCGGTGAAGTCGGGCACCGAGAATTGGAAGGCCTGGCTGTTCGGCTCGCTGGACTCGAGCAACTCCATCACCGTCGACAAACCGCCGGCTTCGCTATGGCTGATGGTGTTGTCGGCGCGGATCTTCGGGTTCGGCTCGTTCTCCATGCTGCTGCCCCAGGCGCTGATGGGCGTGGGCACCGTCGCCCTGCTGTACTCCGCGGTGCGCCGCACCTCCGGCCACGCCGCCGGTCTGGTCGCCGGCGCGCTCGTACTGCTCACTCCTGTTGCAGCGCTGATGTTCCGGTTCGACAATCCGGACGCGATGCTCGTGCTGCTGATGGCGGCTGCCGCCTACTTGGTGGTGCGGGCCATCGAACCTGTTGTGACGAGGAGAAAGTCGCATGCGCTGCGCTGGTTGCTGTTGGCCGGAACGGCGATCGGATTCGCCTTCCTGGCGAAGATGATGCAGGGCCTGCTGGTCCTGCCGGCCTTCGGCCTGGTCTACCTGATGGCCTCCCCGCACCGGCTGCTGACCAGGATCTGGCACCTGCTGGCTGCGGCCGGCGCGGTCATCGTCTCGGCCGGCTGGTTCGTCGCCCTGGTTGCGCTGTGGCCGGCGTCGTCCCGCCCCTACATCGGCGGGTCGACCGACAACTCGCTGTGGGAACTGGCCATCGGCTACAACGGCCTCGGCCGGCTCTTCGGCGAATCGGGTAGTGGCAACGGAGGCGGCGGCACTTCATTCGGGGGCGCCAGCGGCCTGACCCGGATGTTCGGCAGCTCGTTCGGATCGCAGATCTCCTGGCTCATGCCCGCCGCGTTGATCGCTTTCGTCGCCGGACTGTGGTTCACCCGGCGGGCACCGCGCACCGACCCGACCCGCGCCGGGATCCTGCTCTGGGGCGGCTGGCTGATCGTCACCATGGCGGTGCTGTCGTACATGCAGGGCACGGTGCACCCCTACTATTCGGTGGCGCTGGTCCCGGCCATCGGCGGCCTGATCGGCATCGGCGGTCGAGAACTGTGGCGCGGCAGAGCGTCTCATCTGTCCCGGCTGAGCTTGGCAGTAATGATCGGCGCTACCGCGGTGTGGTCGTGGTACCTGCTGGACCGCGATGCCGGGTCCTGGCTGCCATGGTTGCGCTGGACGGTGCTGATCGGCGGGCTGGTGGGCGCAGCGGTGCTCGCCGCATCGGTCGGCAGGCTGAAAAAGTACGCCGTCATCGGGTTGCTGGTCGGGTCGATCACCGCCCGGGGCGGGACAGCGGCCTACACCGTGTCCACCATCACCACCGCGCACACCGGCTCGACGCCGACTGCCGGCCCGGCTGTTGCGGGCTCGACCAGCGGCGGCATCGGCGGGCCGGGCCAGGGCGGGATGGGCGGCGAACGGCCGTCCGGCACGTTGAGCGGCACTGCGCCGACCGGTGGTACGGGCGGCAGCACCACTACCAACGCCGCACTGGTGACCCTGCTCGACAACACCACCTCGCGCTGGTCCGCAGCGGTGATCGGCGACCAGAGCGCCACCGCATACATTTTGTCGACCGACACCGCAGTGATGGCGATCGGCGGCTGGAGCGGCAGCGACGACTCCCCCACCCTGGCTCAGTTCCAGGCGTACGTGGCGGCCGGCGACATCAAGTACTTCATCTCCGGCGGCAGCCAGGGCGGATTGGGTGGTCAGAGCAGTACCACCTCATCCGGCAGCGTCATCACCGCCTGGGTCACCGCGCACTACCCGGCGACCACCGTCGGCGGCGTCACGGTCTACAACCTGAGCACCGCGACCAGGTGACCGACCGGCTGACGGACCGCAGAGCGACGACCGGCGGAAGTGAGCGGATCAGTCCTTGACCCTGACGTAACGTCAGGCTGCATCGTTGTTCCAGTCCGAGCCGACCGGCTCGGACGAAAACAGTCGAGACGGCGGGAGACCTGCGTCCGCCAGCACGGGAGTGAGGCAGATGAGCTACTCGGTCGGACAGGTGGCCGAACTGACCGGTGTGACGGTC
>CAXSEW010000602.1:0-2744 GCA_964236185.1 uncultured Nakamurella sp.
GGCATCAACAGACCAACAGTGTCAAGCCAAGACCGTTTGCGCTCCATTCGTGTGGATGACGACGGAGCGGTGCAGCAGCCGGTCTAGCAGTGCTGCGGCGACGGTGTTGTCGCCCAGCACTTGGCCCCATTCAATTGGAACTGGCACACGTTCGTTTCGGGCCAGATGCGGTGTGAGCTGCTGATGCCCGGCTACGGCGTGTCCGCTGGTTTTCGAGGTGGATCGGCGGTCTGCTAGGTGGCACCTTGATTCTTCTGGTGCGAAGAAGGTGTGCAGGGTGGATCGGTCGGTGTTGCGGGTTGTTGCGGGCGGTCAGGCGGTGGTCGACACCGGCGGGACGTCGGATCCGGTGAGCTTCCAGGCGGCCTGTGTGGAGGCGTATCTGGCGTCGTGGACGGCGCGTGGGTTCAGCCCGGTGACGATTGAGAACGATGCGGGTGTCCTTGATCGGGTGCTGGTGTTGCTGGGCCGGCCGGCGTGGGAGGTGTCTGTCGAGGACGTGGATCGGGTCGTCGGTGGATTAGCGGCGGACGGGTTGGGTCGTCGACGCGGCGGGGATATGTGCAAGCATTTAAGGGATTTCATCGTTTCCTGCAAGCTCGCAAAGCGGTCGACATCGATGCGGTGTTCGGGGTCCGGTTGGTCTGCCCGGTCGATGAGTTCAACGCCGCCCGACATGTGGGGGATGATTCGCCGGCGCTGCCGGCGCCGCCGACGCCGGAACGGCTGGCGGAGTTCTTCGAGTTCCTGAAGGTCCGTATCGCGACGGGGCGGAAGTACGCGCCGGCGGCGCGGGATTACGCGTTGTTCCGGACGCTGTATCACGCGGGGTTGAGGGCCGACGAGGTCGCGCAGCTGCACCGGCCTGATGTGCATTTCGATCGGGGACCGTTCGGGAAGTTGCATGTCCGGTTCGGGAAGGGGGCTCACACGTCGGGGCCGCGGCCGCGGTGGGTGCCGATGCTGGATCAGTTGGACTTGGTGCTGCGGTGGTATTTGCGGGACGTGCGGGGCAAGTTCCCGGACAGCCTGGTGCTCTTTCCCGACGAGTCCGGTGGCGATCTGCATCGCGGGACCATCCGGAATCGGCTGCGTCGTTTGATGGAATTGGAGGGCCGGCCGGCCGCGGACTGGTTCAGTCCGCACGCGCTGCGCCGGGCGTGCGCGACTCACAACTACGAACGGGGTGTGGATCTTGTTGCCATTCAACAGCTTCTGGGGCATTGGACGGTGAGCTCGACGATGCGGTATGTGCGGCCGTCGGCCACGTTCATCGAGGACGCCTACCGGCGAGCGGTCAACGGGACGATCAGTGAACTGTCCGGGGCGGAGCCGACGGCGTGAGGATCGGGTGGAAACTGCGGATGGCCGCCGCCCAACGGGAGGTCTGGACTGGGGCTCAGTTGCGGCGACTGTTGGCTGACAAGGCGGGTGTGGAGATGTCGTCGGCGTCGGTGTCGGCGTTGCTGACGAAGGAGCCCAACCAGATCAAGCTGTCCACCCTGATCGCGTTGTGCACCGCGTTGGACTGCAGCCCCAACGATCTGTTCGAGGTCGACACCCAACCGATCGAGCCAACAGTTATCCCGGTGCGGGCTGTGGTCCAGACACCCGCAGTCGCGGCCGGGCGTGGCCGGTCGATGCCACCACTGTGAAGCACCAGGTTGCCTGATGGGGAAGAAGCAACGCGACTGCATCGGTTGCGGTGCCCCGGTCGGGTTCATCGGCCGGGACTACTGCTGCCGGTGTATGCGCCTGCTCCGGGCGGACGCGGCGAAGGCGCAATGCCCTGGCTGCGGGAACGACCGCGTACTTTGCGAACAGACCGGGCGGTGTGTGGGGTGTTCCCGGCGGTGCACCAGTTGCGGCGGCCCGGTCCGGGCCCGGCGGGCAGTTCTGTGCGGGGCCTGCCGTCGCCGCGCCGCCGCTCAGGCAGCGAAGGCGCCGTGTCCACGGTGCGGCAAACCAGGGCTCATTCGAGCCGAGACAGGTTGGTGTGGTTCGTGTTCTCGACCCGGCCCGCAGAAGGTCCGCCGCGGATCTGTGTCGTCTGCGGTGAGTTGAGACGACATTGCGGGTCGGGTATGTGCTCGCGGTGTTGCCAGCGTGACCCCGACCGGCCGCTGGTGCGGGGCGCGAACCTGATCGCCGAGTTGGACGAACCGCCGGCGTGGCTCGCCGACTTCGTCGGATTCCTCGCCGCCCGGCACGGCCCGGCACGAGCCGCCGGGATGATCGGCGCACTCGGCCGGTTGCTGGCCGACGAGCACCCGAACCATCCGCAGTCGGTGTTGGAACGCGCCCGCCGACCCGGCCGGTCGATCGGGTCGCTGGCCCACGGGTTGGAGGACTTCTTCCTCGAGCGGCGGCTGGCGCTGCCCACCGATCAGATCACCCGGCTCGCCGCCGCCCGGCGACGATCACGCATCGACGCCGTCCCGGCCCCGCTGCGTCCCGCGGTGCGGGATTCGCGGCGCATTTGTTGCACAACCGGGCGCGGGCCAGGCAGGCGCGGACTCGACCGCGCACCGACCACACTCTTGAGTCCGCGCTCGCCACGGTCCGAGACTTGGCCGTGTTCATCGATTCTCACCGGCACAAGCGGGATTGGGCGGTGATCGACGTCGCTGATGTCGAGGCGTTCCTGGTCCTGGTACCCAAGTCGCGGAAGCGGCGGTTGACGGTGCTGCGTCAGTTCTTCCGATTCGCTTGGAGCCGGAAGATCCTTCTCATCGACCCCACCC
>CAXSEW010000603.1:0-2736 GCA_964236185.1 uncultured Nakamurella sp.
CACACCCACAAAAGCCGCTAGACCTTCTCGGGGGCAACCTGATCAACGCTACCCGGTCCGATTCGCGGTGTCAAACCGCTCGGCCCGGTCCTCATGGACCTCGCCGGAGCGAGCTCCGCCCCACCTGTTTCCAGGTCTGGATGAAGGGGATGGCTGCCTGGGGCTCCAGGGGCCCACGCGGCAACTCCCCGAACATTACCGACAGGTGGCGAGCAGGTCAAATTACGGCTTCGGGCAACGCCCGTGCTGCGTGATCGATGTCGGGATGCTCCCCCTGGGACGCGCGGCGGCCGCGTCACCACCTCGAGCCCACCGCACCCGGATGCCCCTTCATGCGATGTGTGGAACCGACCCGCCTGTGCGCTACCCGAAGGTGCGACGACGTCGTAGGGGCGTGCTTGTCAGCGAGGGAACGCGGCCATGAGGCGGCCGGCCGCTCGCTCGTTGGATGACACCAGCGATCAGATCATCCGGTGCGCCAGGGTTCCGTGCGGCACGGCTTTCAGACGGCATGTACGTCGAGGAAGTCATGCAGGGCTACAAAGTCATCGATGTTTCTCGTGAACAGCGGCAGCTCGTGACCGATGGCGGTGGCTGCGATCAGCAGATCGGCGAAACGGCGTCGAGGTTGCCGTCCGCTCCGGCGAACCGTCGCGTACAAGAGCCCGTAGTGGCGCGCACACCCGGCGTCGAAAGGAAGAGCGGTGAATGTCGCCTCCGCCCATTGCGCTCGCTGCTGACGTACCGCGCGTTCGACGACGTCGTCGGTGGCGTGCGGCCCGGCTGCCAACTCGGCCATCGTGATAGCTGTGATCGCCGCGGCTGTCGGTAGTCGTTCGGGCGCGATCAGAGCGAGGTCGATGACGACCGACGTGTCCAGCACTCCGACCGGTGCCGTCATGGAACGAGGTCCTGGCTGACCACACCGTCCAGGTCGTCACGGAACCGTCGCGCATCGATTGTCGGTAGCTGCCGAACCTGACGGAGAAGATCTGCGGTAGTGACGAAAAAACTGTCGCGCAGCGGGCGCAACTCCGCGACCGGCATCCCGTTGCGCGTCACCACGAACTCGGCTCCGTTCTGAACGGCCCTCAAGACCTCGCTGCTGTCGTTTCTCAATTCCCGTTGACTGATGGTCTGTGCCATGCGAACCACCCTAGCGCTGTTGCTACGGACTGCTACAGGAAGTCCATGACGCGCCCCGCCAGCCCGGGGCTTCGCTGAGCGGCGGCGCCGCGTCGTACCGTCGATGGGGTGGCCAGCAGGTCTCTCCCGACGGCCGCCCATGATTTCGCCGGCCGGCCGGCCGAGTCGAAATCAGGCGGCGAGGTGGAAGGTGGTCGCGAACCGGTCGATCAGGTCACCGCAGCCGGATAACACGTCGACGACGCCTGTCGTCGCGATCGCCCGATCGGGGGCGAGCTCGCCCGAGATGAGTCGGTGGATGCCTGGTCCGGCGGCGAAAGTCAGGTCGGCCGGTGCGCTCCCGCGCGTCACGGCCAGACTGGGGCCATCGGCCCGGATGAGCAGGTTTGCGGGACCGAAACGCCCCGCGTAGGCGGTCGACGCTAGCCCAGCCGCCACCTGCGGCCGGAAGGCGGCGCGGAGGGCCATGGTCATCGAATCGGCGGTGATGATCTGCTCCTCCCGTGGATCGCCCATCGCCTTGAAACCCCAGGCTCCGAGCGCGAGGACGACCGGCTCGAGCTCGCTGCCGTACCCGGTCAGCTCGTAGACGATGACGCGCGAGCGCGGCACCCGGCGAAGGGGGCCGGCCGACTGCAGCTCCTTGAGCCGCGCCGCCAGGATGTTGGTCGGAATCCGGGGCAGTCCAGCAGCAAGCTCGCCGTAACGGCGCGGCCCGACCAGCAGGTCACGGACGATGAGCAGGGCCCAGCGCTCGCCGATGAGCTCCAGCGCCCGGGTAACGCCGCAGTACTGCCCGTAGTCACGGGCGGCCATGCGGTCAGACCTGCTGCTGCGCGAAGGCCGCGGGCCCGTGCTTGGCAGCAACCGGATCCAGCCAAAATCGATCACCTTGCCGTCCGGGTCGGTCAGGCCGCGCTTGTCGCCTGCCATCGTGATGGGACCACCCGGACCGGTTTTCTGCCAGGGTCATGGGACCACCGTTCTGCCAGTTATGGGACCACCCGGCGTGTGCTGACGCCGGGCGGTCGGGGTGCCGTGTTCGATCTTCTTGTCCTGTTTCCAGGCATGGAGGTCGCTGACGATGGCGTTCCGGCAGGTCGATGTGGTTGAGGTTCGAGAGGTACTCCGCGGTTGGTTGGACGGGGTCGGTTTGCGGACCGTCGCCGAGCGGGCGGGGGTGGACCGGAAAACTGCCCGCCGGTATGTGCAGGCGGCGGAGGCCGCCGGGTTGACCCGGGACGCCGGGTCGGTGGCGGTCACCGATGAGCTGGTCGGGGCGGTCGTCGGCGCGGTCCGACCGTCGCGGCCGGGCGGGCACGGCGAGGCGTGGGACCTGTTGACACAAAGGCGATCAGATGTCACCGCTTGGGTGAAGCAGGGTTTGACGGTGGTGAAGATCGAAGTGCTGCTGGCCCGGTCCGGGACGACGGTGCCGTATCGGACGTTGCACCGGTTCGCGACTGAGGAGTGCGGTTTCCGGCCGCGGGAAACCACGATGCGGGTGCTGGACGGCGAGCCCGGGGTGGAGTGCAAGATCGACTTCGCGCAGATGGGTTTCATCTTCGACGCCGAGACCGGGCGGCGGCG
>CAXSEW010000604.1:0-2732 GCA_964236185.1 uncultured Nakamurella sp.
ACCCGCCATCCGGACACCTCTGGAAATCTCGCTCCTGTCACCGCCGACAACGCACCCGACCAGGTGATCGTGTTCAACGGTTTACCGGATCAGCTGGGTGGCGGGTTCCTGACGTGCGGACGGTGAGATCCCGAGAGTTTCCCGGACGGAGTCATCCCGTCGCCACGGGAGGCCGAAATGCGTCATTTCTTCACTTTTAACGAATATTGTTCCAGTGCAGACTCTTGACCTTTGAAACGAGGGTGGAATCATTGGATGGCCGGCATACAGTCGGCGTGCCGGTCGTGGAGGCGCTGGGCGCCGTGCCCGCGCCCGCACGAGAGGTTTGGGTCCACCGGTGATTGCGCAATTGTTGAACGCATTGGGCATCAGCCTGGACGCGTTCCGAATTGCCGGTGGCATCACTTTGTTCCTGGTCACCCGAACGGTTCGTGGTGCTCGGAGCGTTGGCGGTGGTCCTGATTCTGGTGCTGACATTGCTCTTGGTGGCGGGGCCACTGATGCGGCTGGCCGGAAAGAAGGTCGAGGCCACACCTACCCGCGTGAAGGCCTGCTGACGCCCAGCGATTGCGCCTACAGGGCGTCGAGCACGTCGATCTGGGGCGTCCTGACGGTCGTCCGATACGGCCCGTGGTCGAGGAGCTGGCTGTTGTGGTGGGGTCCGGTCGGGCGGGCATACAGGTATCCCTGGGCGAATCTGCAGTGCAGGCGGCGGAGCGCGTCGGCTTGCGTCGGGCGTTCGATGCCCTCGGCGATGACGTCGAGGCCCAGGTGGCGGGCAAGGGTGAGGATGCCGTCGAGAAGGTGCTCTGCGGTGGGGTCCGTGTCGATGTTGCTGGTGAAGCGCCGATCGATTTTCAAGCTGTTCAAGTGGACGGTTTTTAGATGCAGTAGCGAGGAGTAACCGGTGCCGAAGTCGTCCAGGGAAAGGTGCACTCCGATGTCGCGCAGCTGACGGGTGACGTCTCGGGCGACGGGCAGGTTCGCCAATAGCGCCTCTTCGGTGATCTCGAGAACGAGTTGAGCGGGCCTGAGGCCGTGACGGTGAAGCAGTCCGGTGATGGTCGCCGGGGTGACCCGGTCGGTGATGGCGCTGGGTGGGATGTTGACAGCGACTTGAAGCTCGGTCCTGCCTGTCTCGGCGGACCAGACCGCGAGCTGCTGGCAGGCCTGCTCCAGCATGTGATCGGTCAGTTCGCCCATCACGCCCGCCCGGTGGGCAATGGGGATGAAGCGGTCCGGCGGGATGGCCGTTCCGTTGTGGGTCCAGCGGGCCAGGGCCTCCAGAGCGACGATGGCGCCGGTGTCGATGTCGATGATGGGTTGGTACGCCACCTGGATGCGGTGGCCGGTGATCGCTTCGATGAGGGGCTGCCGCAGCGTCAGGTCATCGGCGTTGGCACTGGTCATGGTCGCGTCGTAGCAGGCGAGTTGACCCTTGCCGGCGCGTTTGGCGGAATACATGGCGATATCTGCGTGTGCGAGAAGGGTGTCCACCGTCGGTGTCTGTTCTTCTGGTAGCAATCGGGTCAGGCCGACGCTGGCCCGGACGGTCACCACGCCGCCGACCAGCACGAACGGGTCGTACAGTACCTGGACCAGACGGGCTCCCACGACTGCCGGATCGCCGTCATCTTCCAGGAGGACGGCGAACTCGTCCCCGCCCAGCCGGGCGAGGGTGTCACCGGGGCGCAGAGCCCCCCGCAGCCGCTCTGCCACTCGGGTCAACAGTTCATCGCCGGCGGCGTGCCCGAGGGTGTCGTTGACGGTCTTGAAATCGTCGAGGTCGCAGAACAGCACGGACACCGCACGCAGGTCACGACGGTGCAGGTCCAAGGTGTGCTCGGCGCGGTTGATGAACAGCGCCCGATTGGCCAGGCCGGTCAGCGGATCGTGGAAGGCCTGCAGGTGCAGTTGCTTCTCCCGGGCTGCGACGACCTGCAGTAGCGTCCGGTTCTCTCGGACCGTGAGGTACTGCCGGGCCAGCACCATCGTGAGCGCCACCGACATGCTCAAGAACTCGACGATGTCCACGCGGACGCCTTGAACCTCCCGAACGACGAGTACGGCCGCGGCGCACAACAGTGGCAGATACGGCAGCATCGTCGAGGCCGCCGGACGCCCCGGTTCCAGCACCGGCGAGCTTCCCGGGACGGTGCTGATCGCGGCATTCACCCCAGCAACGCCCAACAGCAGGAAAGCCGCCACCCATCCCACGTCCGACAAGCTGCCGGTGGCGTACTTTCCCGTTGCGCTGAGGTAGGCGAAAACGCTATCGGCCACCGCCATGGCAGTCATCGCCAAGCTGAGCAGCACCAGTTCACGACGCTGCGCGTGCGGGCGGCACACCGCGAGGATGGCCATGCTCAGGACAAGGATGTCACCGATCGGGTAGGCAACCGATACCGCGAACCCGAAGCGGGAATCACTGGAACCGTGCGCCACCGCGCCGAGAGTGGTTGCCCAAGAGACCGTGACCAGCGCGGACACGATGATGCCGCCGTCGAGCAACCACCGACGACGGGCGCCTCCACCAATCGTCGGCAACAACCACAAACCCACCGCCGCCCCCACCGGGAACAACAGGTACCCCGCATCCGCCCACGAGGGAAACGGTGTGCGCCGACCGGCAATCAGCTCGTAATACGACCACAGACCTTGACCGACCGCCCACGCCCCGGCGCCTGCGCCCACCGACGCCCACGCGGCGCGTTCCCGCCCGGTCCGGCGCC
>CAXSEW010000605.1:0-2721 GCA_964236185.1 uncultured Nakamurella sp.
GGGGGCGACCAGGAACGGGCCGCCGTCGTAGGGCAGGGCGTAGCCGAAGAAGGGGCCGATCGTCTGCCCGGGTGTCGGCTCGAGGCTGGTCATCGCGCATCGCCTTGTTCCAACGGTGTCGACCTGGATCCGGTCAGCACGATGTCCCATCGGTAGCCGGTGTGCTCCTCCGGGCGGGTCAGCGAGTGGTCGTAGCTGGCGACCAGACGCTGCCGAGCGCCGGAATCGACGATCGACTGGTAGATCGGGTCGAAGGGAAACAGCGGATCACCGGGGAAATACATCTGGGTGATCAGCCGCTGGGTGAAGTCCGTCCCGAACAGCGAGAAATGGATGTGCGCTGGGCGCCAGGCATTGTCGTGGTTGCGCCACGGGTACGGACCAGGCTTGACCGTCAGGAATCGGTAGGAGCCGTCCGGCCCCGTCAGACACCGTCCGGCCCCGGTGAAATTCGGGTCGATCGGCGCGTGGTGCTGGTCCCGCTGGTGGATGTAGCGGCCAGCGGCATTTGCCTGCCAGACCTCGACCAGTTGGCCGGCGACCGGTCGTCCGTCCCCATCGAGCACCCGGCCCTGGACGACCATCCGTTCGCCGATCGGCTCGCCGCGACGCTGGATGGTGAGGTCGGCCTCCAACGGGTCGACGTCGCTCGGCCCGAAGCAGGGAGCCACCAGTTCTATGCCCTCCGGGTCGGCGTGGTGCAGATCCTTGGTGGGATGGCGCAGCAGGCTGGACCGGTACGGCGGGTAGTCCAACCGCGGCGCGTGTTCCACCAGGTCCGGGCGGGCGGCCACCCGGCCGGCGTAGGCGTCGGAGATCCGACCGATCTCCGCGTCGATCTCGCCCTGGGTGGCCGGCGGGCGGGCCTGGGTCACGACATTCTCCTTCGACGAGCGGCATCGGTCGCGCGGCGGACCGGTATCGAGTTGGCCATCGCCGGGAAGGGTAGAGGCGACACGCGGGTGCGTGGAACACTTGGCTTTCACCCAGCGGAAGCCGGAGGCGAGCAGTGGCCGGTGGTACCTCGCAGCCCGGACGCAGTGTCGCCGGAAAGCTGCTGGCACTGCTGGCCGCTTTCGACGAGGAGCACCCGGTGCTGTCGTTGACCGACCTGGCCGCGCGCGCCGACCTCCCGCTGGCCACCGCGCACCGCCTGCTCGCCGAGGTGACCGCCTGGGGAGGGGTGGAGCGACGCGCCGACGGGCGCTACACGGTCGGTGGCCGGCTGTGGGACATCGGCCTGCTGGCTCCGGTCCGCACGGATCTGCGTGCCTGCGCCGCACCGTTCCTGCAGGATCTGTACGGCGCCACGCTGGCCACCGTGCACTTCGCGGTCCGCGACGGCTACCAGGTGCTCTATCTGGATCGGCTGTCCGGTCGGGCGTCCGTTCCGGTCGTCAGCAGTATCGGGTCGCGACTTCCATTGCACGCCACCGGGGTCGGCAAGGTGCTGCTGGCCCATGCTCCGAATGACGTGGTGCGCCACTGCGTGTCTCAGCTGACCCGGCACACCATTCACACCATCACCGCCCCGGGAAGACTTCTCGAGCAGCTCCGGCGGATCCGGTCCGACGGATATGCCACCACCACGGAGGAGATGTCGCTCGGTGCGTGCTCGGTGGCCGTTCCCGTGCGGGCGGGCACCGACGGCGCCGTGGTCGCCGCCCTCGGCGTCGTGGTGCCGGATCTGCGGCGCGACCGGGCCAGGCTGGTCGCCGCGCTGCGGGTGACCGCGCAAGGTGTCGGCCGTAGCCTGGGCAACGTGGAGCTGCACCAGCAGAGTTCCATCCAGTAGAAGCCCTGGCTGGCGGCATAGACCCTGCCGGTGCTGCGATGACCGACATGACGCAGCGTCGCGACTCGATATCAGTTCAGCGCAGCGGTCGAACGGTCACCCGGACCGCGGTCGGCATCGTCGGCGGCGGGCCGGCCGGCTTGATGCTGAGTCACCTGCTCGACCGCGCCGGCATCGACTCGGTGGTGGTCGACAACCGGATGCAGGAGGAGATCTACTCGACCGCCCGTGCCGGAATTCTCGAGCAGGACAGCGTGCGCCTGCTGGTCGACTCCGGAGTTTCGGATCGGGTGCTGCGCGACGGCATGGAACACGAAGGCATCGAACTCGCCTTCGCCGGCAGACGGAGTCGCGTGCACTTCTCCGAGCTGATCGGCTCGTCGGTGTGGCTCTACCCGCAGACCGAGGTGTTCCAGGACCTGGCGCAGGCTCGCCATCGGGACCATGCCGATGTGCGGTTCGGTGTCCGGGACACGCAGATCGTCGACCTGCATTCCGACGAGCCGGGTGTCTTTTTCACCGACGCGGCCGGGGCGGAGTCGGAGATCCGCTGCCGGTACCTGGTGGGCGCTGACGGCTCTCGCAGCCTGTGCCGTCGACAGATCCCCGATGATGCCCGGGCGCAGACCGGCCGCGATTACCCCTTCGCTTGGTTCGGCATCCTGTGCGAGGCGCCGCCCAGCGCCCCGGAATTGATCTACAGCCATTCGCCGCTCGGCTTCGCGCTGATCAGTCAGCGCACGGACACGGTGCAGCGCATGTACTTCCAGTGCGCACCCGAGGAGGACGCCGACGCCTGGAGCGACGACCACATCTGGTCGGAGCTGACCGCCCGGGTGCAGGGCAACGGCGTGCGGCTGATCCAGGGCCCGATCACCAGCCGTTCGGTGCTGCGGTTCCGCAGCTTCGTGCATGAACCGATGCAA
>CAXSEW010000606.1:0-2709 GCA_964236185.1 uncultured Nakamurella sp.
GTCATGCGCCCGTCGTGAAGTCGCCGGGGGCCGCTCCGGTCGTCCGGTATCTCCCGCATCGCTCGGAGCAGATCACCTCAATGGCCGAAGGCGCGGTGTGGGCAGCCCGCCGCCAGCTCGAGCGGGCAGTTGTCCAGGCCGTCATGACACCGCCCAGCACGTCAGCCCTGCGGCGGTGCGTAGAACTGCAGATCGTTGCCCTCGGTGTCCTTGAAGGGGATGATCCGACCCCACTCGTGGTCGCTGATGCCGCCGGTGAACTCGACGCCCTTGCTCCGTAACTGCTCGACCTCGTCCTCGATGCTGCCATCGGGCTGGAAACTGATCACCGCTCCGCCCTCGGACCCCGCCGAGGCGTGCTCCCGGCCGTTCAGCCCGATCATCAGTCCGTCGGCGTCGATCTCGCTCCAGTCCGAATCCTGACTCCGTACCGAGAGACCGAGGACGTCGCGGTAGAAGGCCACCGCACGATCCATGTCCGTCACCGGAACCCATACTGCTGCTACGCCACTTGCCATGTCGATCTCCTTCGCCGTAGGGACATTCCATCGATACCCGTTGCCTCGCCGCGCAAACCGCCGCCGGCCTCAGCCGTTCACCTCCACCTCGACGAACGAGACCTGCTGGCCCGTCGCCTTCACGACATCGTGGGCGGCGTCGAGCACTCCCAGATAGCTACGCCGGCCACCTGTTGCATCGTCGACACCCGTCCTGCGCGTCGGTCACGGTGAACATTCCACCGGACACCGGAATCACGGCGTAGTCATGTTCATGCCGGTGCCGACCGGTCGCTGCCCCGACAGCGAAGGTTCAGTGGGTGAGCTACACCTGCGCGGTGTCTGCGGTGACGGTGCCAACAGCTGCAGTCATCGGACCCTTCGTTCGGGTGGTCCCCGGAGGGACGATTCCCGAACATGGTCGCCCGTCGGTCGCCACCGGTCAACCGGAGGGCGGCGCACCGGCACAATGAGATCGATGAACCTGGCCGCGCCGACAACGCCGTTCGTCACCGCTGTGCTGTGGGACATCGACGGCACGCTGCTGACGGCCGGGCGAGTCGGCGTCGATGCTTTCCTGGACGCCGTCGCCGATGTGGCCGGTACCCGTCCGTCGGGTGTCGGGCTGGATCTGGGCGGCCGCATCGACCCGGACATCGCCGCGGCGATGCTCGGAGAAATCGGCGCCCCCGACTCCCTCGCCGGTGCCGTACTGGACCGGCTGGCCGTGGTCGCCGCGGCCCGCCTTGATCAGTTCTTTGCGCAGACGACCCCGCTGGCCGGTATTGACTCGATTGTGCATCGATTGACCGATCTAGGCGTCCGGCAGACGGTGGTGACCGGCAACATCGAGGCGGTGGGACGGATCAAGCTGCTGGCCGCCGGACTGGCGCCACCGATCAACGCCGATCTCGGCGGATTCGGCGACTCCGGAACGACCAGGGCGCAGGTCGCCGGTATCGCCCTGCAGAAGTTGGCGGCCGACGGCTGGAAGCCCGATCTGGACACCTGCTGGATCGTCGGGGACACGCCGCGAGATGTGTCCTGTGCGAAGGCTGTCGGTGTCCGCTGTGCGCTGGTGGCGACCGGCCGGCACGGCGTCGAGTCGCTGTCCACGCTGGGCGCCGACGTCGTTCTGGAAGATTTCGATCACGCTGATTCCCTGCTGCGGCACTGGATACGCTCGGCCGAGTAGAGCTGCCCGGCGACGGCATCGGTCACCCTGATCGGCTTGTACAGCTTTCCGGCGGCGCACAGCACGGTGCCGTAGTGTTCGACTCCCAGGGGTTGGTATCCGACGGCGACCACGAAGGACGCCACGGAGGGGTGATGACCGAAGCGTTCGCAGAGCGGGAACCGGCATCGGTCACGCTTGACGGCGACCTGGTACGCCTGCTTTGGGCACCAGGCATTCACATCACCGAGGCGGCCGCCCGGGCCGCGATGGCCTCGGTCAACAGTCTGTGCGGCAACCGACGTCATCCGATGCTGGTCGACATGACATTGACCGCTTCGGTTTCACGCGCCGCCCGCACCGTGTTCGCCATCCCCTGCGCGGCGGACATCATTGCTCTGCTCGGTCGCTCCCCGGTCGATCGGGTCATCGCCAACTTCATCCTCGGGGTCAGTTCGCTGCCCACGCCGACCAAGTACTTCAACTCCGAGTCGGCTGCGCTGGCCTGGCTCGAGGAAGCGCGACATGCCGGGTGACGACGAGCGTCTCGAGCGCTTGGTCGACGTGATCGTGCAGCTGGCAACCGGCGACCTCGGCGCGCGGCTCGCGCCATCGGAAGCCAGGGACAACATCGATGCCGTCATCACCGGCATCAACCTGTTGGCCGGTGAGTTGCAGGACGTGCATGCCGACCTCGAATCTCGGGTTGCCGAGCGAACCCAGCAGCTGGAGAAGGTCTCCAGCGAGCTGGAACAGCTTGCCCTGCGGGACCCGTTGACCGGGCTGGCCAATCGCACGCTGCTGTACGACCGGCTGCAGCTGGCGGTCGGTGGGCGGCGCGACAGCCGGCCACCGGCGGTGCTGCTGATCGACCTGGACCAGTTCAAGTCGATCAACGACAGCTTCGGCCACAGCGCCGGCGACTCGGTCCTGATCGAAGTCGCCCGTCGACTGCTGCTGATCACCAGCGCCGACTACACCGTCGCCCGACTGGGCGGGGACGAGTTCGCGATCCTGATGCCAGGTCCGTCGGACGCC
>CAXSEW010000607.1:0-2698 GCA_964236185.1 uncultured Nakamurella sp.
CCACCCCGCGGGTATGGGACGCCGTGGTGCCGCTGCTCGAACCTGCCCTCTCGGGCGTGGGCATCCGGATCGACCGCGACGACACCGTCGCCGGCATGGCGGAGTCCGTCCTGGCGCAGGCGCCGCAACGGTTCTCGCTGGCCGGGCACTCGCTCGGCGGGATCGTCGCGCTGGAGATCGCGCGGCGGGCACCGGACCGGCTCGAGCGCCTGGTGCTGCTCAACTGCACTGCCCGTGGTCCGTCGCCGGCGCAGCTGGACGACTGGTCCGAGCTCGCCGTCCGCACCGGTTCCGGCGAGTTCGACGATGTGGTCGACGAGCAGGCGACCGTCAACCTGGGGCCGGCCGCCGCCGACCCGGATCTGGTGTCGGCATGGTCCGCTGATGCTCGCGTGGTCGGCCCGGACGGGCTGCTGCGGCAACTGGCCGCGCAGCGCACCCGGCCGGACAGCAGACCGACGCTGTCCGCCATCACGGTGCCGACGTTGGTGATCAGCGGCGGCCGCGACCGGGTGTGCGCGGCAGAGCTACAGGGTGAACTGGCGCAGGGGATGACGGCAGCGCGGCAGGCGCTGGTCGAGGACGCCGGTCACCTCAGCCCGCTCGACTCGGCCGGCCCGATCGCCATGTTGCTGAACGAGTTCCTGGCCGGCCGCTAGTGCGTGCAGTACCGTCCCTGCACCGGATGGTCCGATCCTGATCAGCCTCCGGTGAAGGCCGACGACGGCAGATCCAATTCGTCGTCGGCGATGGCTCGGACGATGCGCATCGCCACCGATTCGGGTGTCAGCCCGGTGGGTAGTTTCGGTGCGACGCCGGCAATGGGACGCAGGGCCAGTCCGGTCTCGGTGTGCGGCGGGCGGGCATCCACGATGCGGATCTTCCGGCGTCGGGCCTCCGTCCGCGCGCTGGCATCGAATGCCGTGAGGGCGGCCTTGCTCGCGGCGTAGGCGGACATGTTCGCCACCGGTGTCTCGGCGACCACGGCACTGATGTTCACCACGAAACCGCCGGCGGGCAGGACCGCCAGGGCCGCACGGGTCAATCGGAGCGGCGACAGGTAGTTGACCAGCAGGAGTTCGTCGACGACGTCGTCGTCCAACTCCGCGGCCGCACCGAACGCCACCACACCGGCGGCGAACACCATCCCGTCGAGCCGCCCCTGTTGACCGACGACCGCATCGACCAGCGTCCGACCGACGTTGGGGTCCGTCAGCTCTGCCGTCAGCGTGACCGCGTCCGGGAGGCCGATGTCCGCCAGCCTCCCGATGTCCCGCCCGGCGATCGTCAGCCGTGCGCCGGCGGCCGCCAGGGCACGGCAGATCGGAGCGCCGAGACCGCCACTCGCGCCGATCACCAGAATGCTGAGGTTCTGCAGGTCTGTCATGACTCCATAGTGCGGGACCGGACGCCCACCCGGGTGGCCGAGGTCCTGGCCGTGGGCACCGGCGTGCGGGTGCCAGCGGGAGAGCCGCTACCGGTCAGCGCCTGCTGGGCCAGTCGGGCGAACTCCCTGGTCGCCGGGGAGAGCACGGCGGTGTCGCGCTGCACCAGTGCGATCGTGTCGTACAGCGGGTCGGCGAAGGTCGTCGTGAGCAACTGGGCGGGGAAGGTCGGGCTGTCGATGATCGCGCGCGGCACGATGCTGTCCCCGATTCCACGGGTCACCAGATCCAGCGCAGCCTCGACGTGCTCGACCTCGATCCAGGGTTCGAGCTTGAGCCCGGCAAGCTGGGCACGTTCCAACAACTGGCGCCGCGTCGGGTCCTTCCAGCCGTAATGGGCGTCGTAGAGCACCAGCCGGGCACCGCAGAACTGCTCCATCGTGACCGGCGACCTGACGTGCTCCGGCCGAATGCTGACGTAGTGCACCTCGTCGCGCACCAGGGGCGTGACGGTCAGCCCGCCGTCTTCGATCGGCAGTACCACCAGGCCGGCCTCCAGTTCCCCGGCGGCCACCGCAGCGGCGGTCTCCACCGAGTTGAGCCCGACCATGCGAACCCGAACCATCGGATGCTGTTCGAGAAATTGTTCGACCAGCTCCGACAGCAGGTAGAACGGCGCATTGCGCAGCAGACCGAAGGTAGCGACGCCGCCGCCGAGCGTACGCATCGCCTGCACGGCAGCGGTTCCGGCATCGACGGCGGCCACTGCCTGGTCCGCATAGGGGAGAAGTTCGGTCCCGGCCGGCGTCATCACCAGTCGCCGCGCCCCGCGGCCGAAGAGCGGGACGCCCAGCTCCTCCTCGAGCCGCCGGATCAGCTCGGACACCGACGCCTGGGCGACGGACAGCTCCGCGGCCGCGGCCGTGAACGAGCCGCTTCTGGCCGCCGCCAGGAAGGCGCGGAGCTGATTGAGCGTCATAGGGTGATCCTATGCCCCGTACAGGAGTAGTCGGGGTTGTCCTCTATCGAGGCGGTCCCTAAGGTATACGTATGCAGCTCAGCGCCCCGGTCCTCGCCGACCTCGCCGGGAAATACAGATTCCTCAAGTCGCCCATGGCATCCGGCCCCCCTGCCCAACGTGATCCAAAGGTCATCGAAACGGTTTCCGAGATGCTCAAGAGCATCGAGGCCGGCGGCATGGATGCGGTGTTGGCCTACGCGGCGAAGCTCGACCACCCGACCGGCGGTGTGGTCGAGTTGTCCGCGAGCGGTACCAAGGCCGCCGGCGAGCGTCTCACCCCGGGATTGCGTGG
>CAXSEW010000608.1:0-2689 GCA_964236185.1 uncultured Nakamurella sp.
AGTTCATCGCCTGGAACAGGTACTGCATCATCGTGCGCATCTCGCCGAACTGGCCCCCCAGGCCCTCCTGCAGGGCGTTCGCGGCTGCGGGATCGGGCTCGTCGGGGACGATGTCGTTGATCAGGCGTTGCACGTGGAAATACATTGGAGGCTCCCGCTTCGACGTCGCTGGCGCGCGGAATGCGCGACCGTCACCGGGCTGGTTCCCACTGATCCGCGTGACTAGCCGTCCACATCCGAGCATGCCCGCTCCTGCCGGCTCGGGCTTCCCTTCGCCGAGCTGCAGTTGAACGCGCTCGGCGGCTGTACCGACTCGCCGTAGAACCGAATCACCTGGGGCGCCGCCGCAGACCGTCCAGCACGATCGTGAGCAGGTGCCGGCCGCGAATTTCGGCCTCGGCTTCGTCGAGGCGGGACAGGTAGCCGATCAACAGGATGACATCGCGGGCGTCCACGTCGTCGCGAAGGCTGCCGTCGACTCTGCCGGCGTCCAGCAGCAGGGTCAGGGCGTCGCCGATCGGTCCGCGGCTGTGGGCATGAAGGTTCTGCCATACGCCGACTTCCACCGCAGCGAACACCCCGCGCTTGACCCGCGCGTACTGCGCCACCCGATCGAACCACCGAGCCAGAGCCGTCGATGGATCGTATTCCGCAAGCAGGACCGGCGCTGCTGCGACCAGATCGTCGACGTCGTGCCGATATACCTCCGCCAGCAGCTCCTCGCGCGTGGAGAAGTTGCGGTAGAGGGTGCCTTGGCCGACGCCGGCCTGCTTCGCAACGGCGTTGAGCTTCACATCGCCGTCCTCCTCCAGCATCAGACGGGCCGTCCTGATGATGCGGTCCCGGTTCTCGATCGCATCGGTGCGGCGGGGTGATGCAGTCATGAGCTCCTCGACTGACGGCAGATAGCGAAGTGGACACGTGTCCGGTAGGGTCGAAGCGGAGTGGACACGTGTCCACTTTATCCAGGAAGAGGAGCCTCATGTCAGGAATCGACGGAAAAGTCATCGCCATCACCGGTGCCGGCAGCGGCATCGGCGAAGCCACAGCACTGCTGCTGGCGGACCGCGGCGCCCCCGTCGTATTGGGAGGCCGACGGCTGGATCGGCTCGACCAGGTTGCCGACCGCATCCGCCGAACTGGGGGCAGGGCCACTACCCGCATCACCGACGTGACCCGGCGCGAGGATCTGCAACGGCTCGTCGACCTGGCTCTCGACGAATTCGGCAGGCTTGATGTGCTGGTCAGCAATGCCGGCATCAGCAAGATCGGACCGATGGCCGACCTCGACGTCGACGGCTGGTCGGCGATGATCGACGTGAATCTGCGCGGCGTGCTGCACGGCGTCGCCGCAGCGCTACCGGTGTTCCGGCGTCAGGGTCGAGGCCACCTCGTCACGGTCGTCTCGACGTCGGGGCTGAAAATCAGTCCCACCCAGGCCGTGTACGCGGCGACGAAGAACGCGGTCCGTACCCTGCTGGAGGGGCTGCGTCAGGAGTCGACCGACGGTGTCCTGCGGACCACGTCGGTGTCGCCCGGCTACGTCCGCACGGAACTTGCCGACTCGATCGACGACCTTGCCGTCCGGGCGCAGATCCGCCGCGGAATGGACAAGTTCGCGCTAGCGCCAGAGGCCGTCGCGCGCGCCATCGCCTTCGCGATCGAACAACCCGACGATGTCGAGATCGGCGACATCACCATCCGGCCCACCGTCCAGTCCTGAGCAGAAGGTCGGCGCCCGGACGGGCTCACCGGAACAACTGGCCGGGCCCGACCGTCACGTCGCCGCCATCGGCCTCCCGGAGCTGGACCACCAGGGTTCCATCCAGCGCCAGGAACAACTCGTCGGTATCGGCGTGGGGTGTGCCAGACGAACTCCCCGGCCAGATGCCCAGGTGTCTAGAGGTCGCGGTTCACTGTCGAGTCACCGAGACTGGCGTTGCGCTGGCACAGCAGATGCGCGACCAGCGCGGTCCAGCCCGTTTGATGCGAGGCTCCCAGGCCTTCTCCGGTGTCGCCGTCGAAGTACTCGCTGAAGGTGATGTGCGCCGACCACAGCGGATCCGGCGACGCCTCGATCCGGGCGCCGTCGCTGGGACGCCGGCCGTCCGGACCGCGCCGGAACAGACCGATCAGCCGATCGTCGAGAACGTCGGCGGCCTCGTCCAGCCGGACCTGCGGGCCGCCCGGTGCCGGCACCGCCACGGTCCGGTCGCCGGCGAAGAAACCCGCGTAGCTACGCAGCGCGTCGGCGAGCAGCACGTTCACCGGAAACCAGACCGGCCCGCGCCAATTGGAGTTCCCACCGAAAAGTCCGCTGCGGGACTCCCCCGGCTCGTAGTCGATGCTCATCTCGCGGCCGTCGACGACGGTCCGCATCGGCGTGCGGTAGACGGCGGACAGCGCCCGAATGCCGTGCGGCGACAGGAATTCCGACTCGTCGAACAGTCGCGCGGCGAGTCGCTGCAAGGTGTCGCCGTCGATCAGCGACAGCAGCATCGGCTCGCCGGGGGCGTTGCCGGTCAGCAGGCCGGCCGCGAGATCTGGCCGACGCCGGCGCAGCCAGGCCAGCCTCGACGTGAAGTCCGGAAGGCTGGACCACACCTGCGGGGACACCGTCGCGACGGCCAGCAGCGGCAGCAGACCGACCATGGAGCGCACCCGCAGCCGCTGGTTGCTGCCGTCCGGG
>CAXSEW010000609.1:0-2679 GCA_964236185.1 uncultured Nakamurella sp.
GGGCGCGCTCAAGGTCGGGCGGGATGCGGCCGGTGCGGATCCGGGCCCGGTCTGATACGGCCGAGGCGGAACCGAGGCGACCATCACCGACGCGCATCTTGTTCTGGGTCGCATCCCGCCGCACCTGCTGGGCGGCGAGATCAGTTTGGACTGGGTACGTTCGCGCCAGGTGTTGGACACATTGGCCGAGCAGCTCGGCGTGACGGTCGAGCGCTGCGCGGCCGGGATCTTGGAGATCTCCGCGTGGAACCAGGCCAACGCGCTCCGCCAGGTGACGGTGAAGCGCGGGCTGGACGTCCGCGATTTCCCGATGGTCACCTTCGGCGGATCGGGGTCGCTGCTGGCCTGCCGACTGATGGACATCCTGTCCCTGCCGGCGGTGTTGATACCGCCCAACCCCGGCAACGTGTCCGCGTACGGGCTGCTCACCGTCGACGTCCGCAACGACTACGTGCAGACCCGGGTCGCCCGGCACGCCGAGATCGACCTGCCGGCAGTTGATTCGCTGCTCGGCGACCTGACCGCGCAAGCCCGCACCGCACTGGCCGCGGAGGGCTTCCCGGGCGACCGGCAGCAGTTCGAACGCACCGCTGACCTGCGCTACTTCGGGCAGGCCTACGAAGTCCGGGTGCAGTGCCCGCCCGGAGCGGTCGACCAGCGGTGGGCGGATGCGGTGGCCGACGCCTTCCACGATGCACACCGGGCGCTCTACGGTTACGACTTCCGGGGCAACCCGGACCAGGCTGTCGAGTGGGTGAACATCCGGGTCACCGGCGTCGGTCCGCTGCCCCGGCCGGAGATCCACGAGATTGCCGTGGCGTCTGTGGATGTGGGCGCGGCTCCGATCGGCGTCCGCGAGGTGTACTTCGACGACTGGACGTCCGCGGCGCTGTACGACCGGTCGACGCTGCTGGCCGGGCACTGCATCGTCGGGCCGGCCGTGGTCCAGGAATTCGGCTCGACGGTACCGGTCCACCCGGGGTTCAGCGCCACCGTCGACCCGTTCGGCAACCTGATCCTCCGACGCGTCGTCGCCGGCCGCGGAGCGTAGCGATGGACCCCATCCTGGTCGAGATCGTCGCCGGCACACTGGCTTCCGTGGAAGCGGAGGTGGAGACCGCGATCGCCCGGACGTCCCGGTCGCCGATGATCCGGGACGCGCACGACTTCCGGGCCGGGATCCACGACGTCAAGATGCGCAAGCTCACCGGCCGGTCCTACTCGGCGCTGGTCCAGCCGATCGTCCGGGATTACCCGATCGACACCATGGTGCCCGGCGACGTTTTCTTCCACAACGACGTCTACCTCTCCGAAGGCGGCATCGGCCACCTGCCGGACCTGTGCGTGACGGTGCCGGTATTCCACGCCGGCGAGGTGGTGGCGTTCGTCCAGGCATTCGGCCACCACGACGACATCGGCGGCGCCGTACCGGGTTCAATGCCCAGCCATGCCACCAGCGTGTTCGAGGAGGGGCTGATGGTGCCGCCGATCCGGCTGTGGGCGGCCGGCGTGCCCAACGAGGCGGCGTTGAAGATCATGACCCGGAACTCCCGGATGCCCGAGTCGCTGGCCGCCGACCTGGACGCCGAGTGCTCCGCCTGCCTGATGGGCGCGCGCCGGCTCGGCGAGCTGTTCGCCCGGTACGGGCGCGCCGACGTGGAAGCCGCGTTCGAGGCGATCCTGGCCTCCACCACTTCGGTGTACCGGACGGAGGTCCTGTCCAAGATTCCCGATGGCAAGTACGTGTGGGAGGACTACGCCGAGCACGACGGCGTCGACGAGCCGAAGCTGCACACCCAGCGGATCACCCTGACCAAGCTGTCGGCCGGGGACGGCGTGACCGACGGCCGGATCGTGCTGGATTTCACCGGAACGTCGCCGCAGGCGCGCGGCCCGATCAACCACTGCGGCGACTACTCCGACGGGGTCTTCCTGGCGAAGTGGTTGGCGCCGATCCTACGCAACCTGGCTGACTCGCCGGAGCGGATGGCGCAGCTGGATGTGAACGAGGGCGTGGTGCCGCTGATCGAGATGCGTTTCCCGCCACCGGGAACGCTACTGACGCCGATTTTCCCCGCACCCACCAATGCCCGCACGTTCGTCATCCTGCGGTTGCTGGGCGTGCTGGCCGGGGTGCTGGCCAAGGCAGTCGACGGACGGATGCCGGCCGACCAGGAAACGATCCGCTACACCGGCGTGTACGGCGACGACGAGGCCGGCCGTCCGTACCTGATGCGCGAGGTGCTCGGCGGCGGTTCCGGCGGCCGGTACTACGCCGACGGCGAGGACACCATCCATGTGGTGCCCGACAGCCGTAACCTGCCGACCGAGTTCACCGAGGCCCGTTTCCCGTTCCTGGTCGAAAGACTCGGTCTGGCAGTGGATTCCGGTGGTGCCGGCCGTCATCGCGGTGGCCTGGGCTACGAGAAGCACATCCGGATGCTGATCGACGCGCACTTCATGTCCATCGCGGACCGGTCGATCCTGGCCTGCTGGGGCGTCAAGGGCGGCAAGGCCGGGCACTCGTTCAGTGTCACCATCGACCCCGGCGGGCCACACGAACGCGAGGTCGACGCGCTGGCCGATGCCGAGCCGGTGCGGGCCGGCGAGGTGATCCGGATCCGTACCACCGGCGGCGGCGGGTGGGGCGATCCACTGGATCGACCGGTCGACGAGGTG
>CAXSEW010000610.1:0-2672 GCA_964236185.1 uncultured Nakamurella sp.
GTCGGCGCCCTGGCGGGTCTGGTCATCTACACCGTGGCCACCGCCCTGCTCGGCTGACGCCCACTGGCTCGCCTCGGCCTGCTGACGGCGACCGCGCTCACCAGGGTGCTTTCGCGCTCACGAAGTTGTTCGATTTCGTCCCTCCTGTACCGAAATGGGCAGTCAGCTGAGCGCGACGCATCTGCGTGAGCGCGGGACCTACACCTGTGGATATCCGGGGGCGGGCCCGATGCGCCACTGTCGGTGGGCGGGTGGACGATGATCCGTATGACCGAACAGAGCTCCGCGACGCCGATCGCGACCCTCGACCTGACCGTTCTCGATACGCCGGACCCGCTCTCGCTGGCCCAGTTCTACTGCGCGCTGCTCGGCTGGGAAGTGGAACGCGAGGACGAGGACTGGGTCACCATTCGAGGTGCCGGGGGTGGCCAGGGGCTCGCCTTCCAGCTGGCCCCCGACCACGTCGCGCCGACCTGGCCGGACAGCGCCGTACCGCAGCAGTCCCACCTCGATCTGACCGTGCCGGACCTCGACCGCGGCGAGCAGCAGGTGGTGGCCCTGGGCGCTCGGATGACCGGACAACCGGAGCAGCCCAGCAGTTTCCGCGCGTTCCTCGATCCGGCGGGGCACCCGTTCTGCCTCTGCCTGCCGTAATGCGGTTCGTTCCGCTGAGCCCCGGAAGGTTGGTCGCCGAACTGGCGGACCGGGTGCAAGGCCGGCCACTGGTGCGGACCGGCGGATCCGTCGTCGGATTCGACGGGCCGAGCGAATGTGGCGTCGGCGCGTTGGCCGACGACGTCGCCGCAGAGCTGCGTGGGCGCGGCGTAGCGGTGATCCGAGCATCGACGTCCTGGTGGTGGCGACCGGCGGCGCTCCGGCTGGAACTGGGCCGCGAGGACGTCGAGATGTTGCTGACCGGCTGGGTCGACGCGGACGCGCTGCGTCGAGAGCTGGTGGACCCGGTGGTGTCCGGTGCTGGCGAGTTCATCAGCCGGCTGCGCGACCCCGCGACCGACCGGTCGGTACGGCAGCCGCTGGAGTCGGTGTCACCGCACGCGCTGCTGCTCCTCGACGGCCCGTTCCTCCGGGCTACCGAGCTGCCGCTGGACGTCCTCGTCGGCTTCCAGTTGGGGCGGGGGACGCTGCTCAGAGCGCTGTCGCTTCACCAGCAATGGTGGACGCGCGCCTTCGAGACCTATGACGACCGTTATCAGCCGCTCGAGGTGGCCGACGTCGTGCTGGCCTACGACCACCCGTCGACACCGGCGGTGGCGGGCCTGGCCGTCACTGCGCCGCTGCGATCGGGGCGCAAGTGAACCCGCCCGCCGGCCGCTAGCAGTCGTGCTTGCAACAGCAAGCAGGCCTGGATAGCCTGGAGTTCTGCAGGGATCGACGAACGTTAGGGAGGACAGCGTGGACCTGGCTCCGGTGCTGACCCCGGTGAAAGACCTCGGCAGCTTCATCCGGGAACAGCGGACGAGCGCGCAGATTTCGCTGCGCGGGCTGGCGGCGAAAGCCGGGGTGTCCAATCCTTACCTCTCGCAGGTGGAGCGCGGCCTGCGTCGCCCGAGTGCCGACATCCTGGCGCAGATTGCCCACGGGCTGTCGATCTCGGTGGAATCGCTGCTGGCTCGGGCCGGCATTCTCGACAGTGCCGAGGCGCCCGACGTGGTGCTGGCCATTCGCGCCGACCAGGTGCTGACCGAGCGCCAGAAGTCGTCCCTGCTCGACATCTACGCCGCCTTCCGCAAAGAGGCGGAGCACGCGGCCGACCTCGGTCAACCCTCGTAGCCCTACCAGTACATCGAACAACAGGCCGGTGCCCGCCGGCCGAGAAGGAGAGCGCCATGTCCCTCATCGACGACCTTCGGGCGGTGTCGGAGAACGCGGTCGAACAGCTGGCCGCCCGGTTCACCGACCTGCCCCGACCGCTGCTGGTGGCCATCGGGGCCGGCGACATGGCGGTGGCCCGGTTCGCCGACCTGCGGGAAACGCTCGCGGATTCGCTGGGCGACCGGGTTGGGCCGCCGTCGGTCGAGATCCCCGACATCCGCTCGGCGGTCGCCGATCTGCCGTCGTGGGCGCAGAAGGCCGCCGCGGACCTGCCGTCGATGGCGCAGAAGGCCGCCGCGGATCTGCCGTCGATGGCGCAGAAGGTGGCCGCCGACGTGGCCACCAGCATCGAGCACTTCGCCGCAGAAGCGCCCGGCCGGGCGCAGGAGCTGATCGCCCAGTTGCCGGACAAGCTGGCCGAGATACAGATCGCGGCGCAATCGCTGTCCCCGGACCAGGTCCGCGAAACCATGGACGCGTACGCCCAACTGGCCGGCATGATCTTCGGCAGCCTCGCGGATCGCGGCACCCGGACCTGGACGAAGGTGCGCGCGGCGGGCCTGCGTCCCGGTGCTGTCGTTGATCCGTCGGACGGGACGGCGAGCACTGCTGCCGATCGTGCCGCTGCTGCAGCCGCCGCGCGCGCGTCTGCCGCCGCTGCTCGCGCCGCCGCCGCCGTCCGGGCGACGACGGACTCACCGACCGCCAGCGCGGAACCCGACAGCGCGGAACCGCTCGAGGTGGCCGCACCGCGAACCCGAGCACGGATGGCCCCGACCACCAAGGACTCGTCGGTTCCCGCCGCCGAACCGACCGCTGTCGAACCGACCGCCGGAGCC
>CAXSEW010000611.1:0-2671 GCA_964236185.1 uncultured Nakamurella sp.
CTGCTACGTCAACGGAATGAAGTACGCCAAGGACGTCGTGCGCGACGTGCTCGAGTACCGGCTGGCCGTGCAGGGCTTTGGGACCTCGGAGTGGGTGCCGACCCCGGAGGAGTACGCGTTCAAGGAGGGCGACGGCTCGTCCCACTCGTTGATGCTCGAGATGATGAGAACCCTGCCGCGGTCGAAGATCCTGGACCTGGGCTGCTCCGCCGGGCTGCTCGCGGAGAAGCTGAAAGAGGCCGGCCACACGGTGGTCGGCGTCGACGCAATCGAGTTGCCGGGCGTGCGGGAGCGCACCGACCAGTTCTTCGTCGCGGACCTGGAGCGCCCGCTGCCGGCGGCGGTCGGGACCGGCTTCGACGTGGTCATCGCCGGCGACATCATCGAGCACCTGGCCAGGCCCGCCGACGCGCTCCGGGAGATGCGACGGGTGCTGCGGCCCGGCGGCCAGCTGATTCTCTCCGTCCCCAATTTCGGCCACTGGTATCCGCGGTTCCGGGTGACCTTCGGGCTGTTCGGCTACGACCGCCGCGGTGTGCTGGACAACACCCACCTGCGGTTCTTCACCCGGTCGACCTTGCGACGAACCGTCCGCCGGGCCGGTTACGACGTGCTGGAGCAAGCGGCGACCGGTCTGCCGCTGGGCACCATCGGCGCTTCCGGCGGCGTCGGCGGACTGCTCCGCAGCATCGACGACCGGCTGGTCCGATTCCGCCCGACACTGTTCGGCTACCAGAACGTGCTCCGGCTCACCCCGCACGCCGAGGACGTCGTGCTCGCCGAGGTCGTCGCGGACGAGCAGGACGGATACTCCCGTGCCGCCGGAGCGTGACACCGTCGGCGCTCCGGACCGCGCCCCGTCGCGCACATCAACAGGAGGTCGCATGACGCTGGGCAACGTGGGCATCCTGCTGTTCGCGGTGGCGCTGGCCGCCACCGGTCAGCTGGTGCTCAAGACCGGCATGAACCTCGCCAAGACACGCGCCCAGGACGAAGGCCGGTCGCTGGCCCTGCTGGCTGCGACGTCGCCGTGGATCATCGGTGGACTGCTGATCTTTGGTGTGTCCTCGGTGGCCTGGCTGACCACGCTGTCCCGGGTGCCGCTGAGCATCGCGTATCCGTTCAACGCCATCGGCTACGTCGCCATCCTGGCGGCCAGCTCGGTGATCCTGCACGAGAAGACCAACGTGTGGACCTGGGCCGGCACCGCGCTCGTGGTCAGCGGCCTGATCGTGGTGGTGACGACCGCGCCCAGTAGCTGACGCCGGCGGCTGCCCGCAGTCACCGGCTCGGCAATTGCCGCGTTCCCATCCCGCTCACAGGTTCCGGGAGGGCATAGTCCCAAGGATGAACGAGAGAGTGGAAACATGACGGCCCAATCAAAGCTCCTGGTGGTCGACGACGAACCGTCGCTCCAGGACATCGTGGCCACCTCGATGCGCTTTCTCGGATACGACGTGTCCGTTGCCTCGACCGGCCGGGAAGCTGTCCGCGCGGCGACCGAGCACCGGCCGGACCTGATCATCCTCGACATCATGCTGCCCGACTTCGACGGACTCGAGGTGATGCGCCGGGTCCGTACCGCCGGTATCGACGCCGGCGTGGTGTTCCTGTCCGCCCGCGACACGCCGGCCGACAAGATCGCCGGGCTGACCGCCGGTGGGGACGACTACGTGACCAAGCCGTTCGGCCTGGAGGAGCTGGCCGCCAGGGTCAGCGCGGTGCTGCGCCGGGTGCGTCCGGACATGGCCGCGGACGGGGTCCTCAAGGTTGCCGACCTCGAGTTGGACCCGGAGACCTACCAGGTCACCCGCGCCGGGGTGCCGATCGAACTGGCGCCGACCGAATACAAGATGCTGCGCCACCTGATGATCAACGCCAACGTGGTGCTGTCCCGTCAGCAGCTGCTGGACGCGGTGTGGGGCACCGACTTCTACGGTGACGACTCCGTCGTCGCCACCTACATCTCCTACCTGCGGCGCAAGATCGACGCCAGCGGGGAGCCGTTGATCCACACGCACCGCGGCTTCGGCTATGTGCTGCGGGTCCCGCGGCGCTGATCGGAGGTTGTAGTCGTGACGTCGACTGCCGCCGCGGTGGTCCCGCGCCGGCGCTGGGGGCTGCAGGTCCGGCTCATCGCGCTGGTACTGGCCGTGGCCGCGCTCGCCCTGGTAGCGGTCGACGTGATCGTGCCGATCAGCGTCCGGCGGGCGATGATCGCCGATCGGGACAGCAGCCTGAGCAGTGTGATCAGCAGCCTGCCCAAAGAGCTGGCGATCAGCGGTAGCTGGCTGAGCCGGTTCACCGAGACGAATCCGCTGCGCGGCGAGATCGGCTGGTCGGTGGTCTACGGATCAGGTACCGCATTGATCGTCCAGCACCCGCCGCGGGATCCGTTCGGCAACCCGGCCGTCGGCCGCACCCCGTCGACCGGTGCACCGCAGACCGTCGGGGACTCCTCCGGCTCGGAGCAGACCTATCGCATCCTGGCGGTCGGGGTGATGGACGCCGAGCGCCAGCGCGGCTACCTGGTCGCCTGGTCCGCACTGGACGACGTGAATGCGACCATTCGGCAGTTGGTGTTCCTGGAGTTCGTCATCACCCTCGCTTTGCTGGTGCTGCTGGGTGTGCTGGCCGGGATCGTCATCCGGCGTCAGCTGCGGCCATTGGA
>CAXSEW010000612.1:0-2671 GCA_964236185.1 uncultured Nakamurella sp.
GGCGTGCCGTAGATGAGGTCGAGGTTGACGTGCTCGAAGCCGGCCTCCCGCGCCCAGCGGGCAACCTCCAACGGCCGGCCGGGGGTGTGCGTCCGCTCCAGCACCCGCAGTACGTCCGGGTCGGTGGACTGCATGCCCAGTGAGAGCCGGGTGTACCCGGCGGCACGGAGCCCGGCCAGCAGCGCGGGATCGGTCGACTCCGGGTTGGCCTCGGTGGTGACCTCCGCGCCGGCGGCCAGCCCGAGCGATCCGTCGATGCGCTGCAGCAGGGCGCCCAGCCGTTCGGCCCCCATCAGCGACGGGGTACCGCCGCCGACGAAGACCGTCGAGACCGGCCGGTCGTCGCCATGCGCACGCAGAACCCGGGCTGCCAGGTCGATCTCGGCGGCGGCGGCAGTGAACCACGAATCCGGTGACGCGGTGGACCCGAGCTCGCCGGCGGTATAGGTGTTGAAATCGCAATAGCCGCAACGGGTCGCGCAGAACGGGACATGCAGGTAGACGGACAGCGTCCGCTGGTCGGCGCCGGCGTACGCCTGGTCCGGCAGCGATCCGTCGGCGGGGACCGGATCACCGTCGGGGAGCGAGGAAGGCACGGCCTTCATCCTGCCTGGCGTGGGTGTCGAGCTCGACCAACCTGGCAACCCGAGAGTCGTCCAGGCAACCCAGGTAGGTACCGCAGTAGATGCCCGGACGACCCGGGCGTTGCTCGGACGCGCTCAAGGCACGTCGAGCAAGCGCCGCACGCGGAGGCGGCGCTAGTGCCAGATGGAGTAGGCAAGCGCCAGCGCGAGCAGCGCCAGCAGCGCGATCGACATCCACCGCCGGCTCACTGCCGGCAACGGCCGGCTCATCGCAGCCCGCCCGGCTGGTCGGCCGTACCCGCCTGCGATGCCGTCGCGCCGTCGGTGCCAGCGTGCGACGCCAACGCGGCCACGGCGGCGGAACGCACTTCGCGCCGGGTGCGCGGCCACAACATCTTCTCCACCACGCGGTCGATACCGCCGGCGGTCGCCCAGCCCAGCGGCAGCAGCACGGCGAGCAGGATCGGCACCTGGATCCAGTAGGACTGCCCGGCCATCCACGACTCCACCGCGTCCACGCCGCTCAGTACCGTCTGCCAACTCACCCGACCAGCGTCCCACAAGCCGCGCGGGTGCCTGCTGATGCCGCTAATCGAAACGTGCGTTAGCCGACCGGCAGACGCATTCGCATTCGGGGCGCCCAAGAGGTTCCGGGCTGGATCGGCCGCAGACCGGCGCAGAGCGCTACTGTGACACTGCTACCGAGCGGGAGGGAGTTCGAGCATGTCGACTCTGCTCCACCTGTTGCTGCCCCTCGGATTCCTGTTGTCCACTGATTCCGGTGGCGTCGTGGGATTGGCCGTCGCTCTGCTGCTGATCGTCTCGGTCGCGGCGGTCGCGGCCGTTCGACACCAGTCCGGTGCCGCGCCGGCGCTCGTCGGAGATCTGGTCACTGCCAGTCGGCGGTTGCACGGTTCGTTCCGGAGGTTGTCCCAACCCGGATCGCCGGGACGACCTCAACCGAGAGCCCCCGGCGTGACGCTGCCGGCCTGAGCGCCTGCCCCGCCTGCGCGGGGTCGGTGCCGCCGGTTCCCGTCCCCGACCGGTCTTGCGTCCGACCCGCCCCTTGCCGCCGTCCAGCCTGCCGCTGTCGAGCCCTGGGACGAGCTGTCGGATGCCCCAGCAGTGAGGCACACCCATGCTCGACGTCGTCTACTACCCCGTGTCCGCGATCCTGTGGTTCTGGCATCGCGCCTTCAGCACGATCCTGGATCCCGCCGGTGGAGCGGCCTGGACGCTGTCGGTTGCGTTCCTGGTCTTCACCCTTCGGGCGATCCTGCTCAAACCCGCGCTGGCCCAGTTGCGCAGCCAGCGCATCCTGCATTGCCTGAAACCGCAGCTGGCCGAGTTGGCCCGTCGGCACGCCGGTGACCGGGCCGCGCTGACCACCGCCACCCGGCAATTGAACCGCCAGCACGGTGTCTCACCGTTGGCCGGCTGCCTACCGGCGATCGGTCAGGGTCTGGTCCTCCTCGGGCTCTACCACGTGCTCCGCTCGTTCAACCGCACCGGAGCCCCGCTGTGGCTCAGCGCTGCCGACAACGCTGCTACGCCCAATTACGTCTTCAGCGCCGACGAGGTCGGATCGTTTTTGCACGCGAAGTTGGCCGGAGCCCCGCTGGCCGGGTCGATCACCTCCACCGCTCAGCAACTTGCCGCCTATACGGGCGGGGTCAGCACGACCGCCATCGTCTTCGTTGCCGTACCCCTGATGGTGTTGGCCGCGATCGCCACCCATTTCACCGCCCGCGCCGCCCTGGCTCGCCAGTCCGCCGGCGACAACGCATCCACGGGCGTCATGCGGGCGCTCACGCTCTGGGCGTTCCCGGCCGGAGTCCTCATCGGCGGGTCGTTCCTGCCGGTGGCCGTCCTGATCTACTGGCTGAGCAACAACGTCTGGACTTTGGCTCAACAGCACTATGCCCAGCGGCAGAGTGCAGATCCGGAGGCTGTCAGCACGGACCCGATCACGCCTCGGCCGGCAGCGCCCGCTCCGAAAACCGGCTCTGTGCCGGCAATTTCGCACCGTCAACGGTCACGCCGGCGCCGGCGCCGGCGCTGAGGCCACCCGCAACTGGATGGGTGTG
>CAXSEW010000613.1:0-2656 GCA_964236185.1 uncultured Nakamurella sp.
ATGCTGACATGGGGCGGCCCCGACATCGGCGGCGGGCTACTGGCAATACTGGCGGTGCTGGCTGTCCTCGGCGGCATCGTGGTCGTCGTGCTCGACGTCGTCGACCATCGGGTATATCGAGGTGTGCGGCTGCCCGTCACGGTGTGGATTGGTGTCGCCGTCAGCGGCTTCTTGGCCGCGACTCTTGTCGCCGTGCTGGTCGGGCAACCGGGCGATCCGGCGGCCGGCATCAACGGTCAGGTCGGTGTCACGGTGTCAGCCACCGGCTCACCGGTGTTGATCCTGCAGATCTGCCGCGGGTCGATCGACCACCTCACCGTGTACGGCCCGAATAGAGGGTCGATCCCGAACGAGAGGCTGGCCCAATTCAGTACCGACCGCCCGGCGGGCGTCGGCGCCCTGGCGTTCGACCTGCAGGATCCGCCGGACGGGTGGACGCTCGAGTCGGGTTCGACGTTGTTGACGGTCGACCCGACACAAGTGAAGATCGTTGAGGGTAGTGGCCCGAAGAACGCGCTGCGGGAGGTTGTCTTCACCGAAGCCGACCTGAATTCATTGGACGGCCACAGCGTGCAGTACAGCGCGCCGCCGGTGCGAAGTCGCCTCTCCATGGCCGACTTCGCGGCCTACGCCTGCCGATGATCGGAGTACCGGTCAAACGCGCGATCGACCAGCGGAGACTCAACGTCTGCTCGGTCGAACCGCCGTGCAGCTGGGCGGTGGTATCCGATTTGACCGAGCAGACGGCCATGCCGTTGATTGATCAGGAGTGGTGGCGGCCCATGGTCGAGGCGGTGTTGCCCGGAATCAGGGTGGACGCTCGGCCCGTCCTGGTGCATGGCGATTCTCATGAAGTACTGGTGATGCCGGGTGTCTGGCCTGGTTCGGCAGGGAAGCGATGGAATCCAACGTCGACCCTGACACCCTTCGGCGTGCACGCACCAGGTTCGCCACCTTCGGCATCGAGCAGGTCGCCGCCGCCCTGCTGGACCTGCGTTCCGAGAAAGAGATAGATGTCGCGGTTATCCGTGCAGCGCAGTGGGTCCGCCGCACATGCAGCGGTAGATCGTCGATCCAGTCCGTCTGGGCTCAGAGGACAAGAACTGTCCGGTAATGGTGTCAGTCTGTACCCCCAGCATCGGGACGAGCAGAAGGAGAATGGCGTGACCATCGATTGGAACACCGAGCTGCTGCTGCAGCTGACCTGGCATTGGGAGAACCAGCTGCGGCCCCGGTTGTCCGGCCTCACCGACGAGGAATACCTCTGGGAGCCGGCGATGGATTGTTGGAGCGTTCGACTTCGTGCCACGGCGACGACGCCGATGGCCGTCGGCGGAGGTGACTGGGTCCTCGACTTCGCCCTGCCCCAGCCGCAGCCGGCTCCGATCACCACGATCGCCTGGCGGATCGGGCACTTGCTGGTCGGAGTCCTCGGTAGCCGCAACGCTACGTACTTCGACGGGCGGGCCGTGAGCTACCAGACCTACGACTACCCCTCGCGTGCCCAGGACGCCCTGGACCAGCTTGATCAGATGTATGCCAGCTGGGTAGCAGGTACCCGATCGCTGAGCCTGGCGGACTTGGCCGAGCACTGTCGGGAGTCTGGATTCGAGGACTGGACGATGGCCGGCTTGATACTCCACATCCACCGCGAGGTCATCCACCATGGCGCCGAGATCGCGCTGCTGCGGGATCTGTACGCATGGCGAGACACGAGCCGAACCCGTGCTTGACGCGAGGCCGCGGTGATCGATGACGAGGCGCCCGCCCGGTCGCTCGGCGCACCCGGCGTGCCATTCTTCGTCGTCGATCGCCGGTACGGAGTATCCGGGGCGCAACCGGTCGAGATGTTCGCTGGGGCAATGCGCGAAGCCTGGTCGTCACACTGATCAGTTCACGCAGCGCACCTCTCGATCATCTGGGGATATAGCCCTCGACGTCTACCAGGACGTCGACATTCCCGCCAGAGCCGTTGTAGAGGCTGATGGTCCCGTCCGGCGACAAGCGCACGATCACAGTATTGGCGATGTTCTGGGCGGCGGCGAAGTTGAGGCTTGACGTCGAAGTCCGCTGAATTCCGAAGGGCCACACCGTGAGGTAGCCGGAACGCTGCGGGGCCACGGCAGTGACGTTGAGAATGACTGCTGCGGCACCGGTCAGAGGCACACCACCCCTGCCGGCCACCTGGAGGTCCTGCGACCAGGACGCCTGGAACCTCGGGAAAGACAGGTCCATACGTGAGTCGGCGATCCTGTTCGGATTCAACATGACCGTGCTCCCGGACGCCGGCGGGGTCGCGGTGGCCGCTGTCGCCGGTGATGCGTTTGCAAGAACTCCGGTGAAAATCAATGTCAGTGACGCCGCCACAGCGCCCGCACCGGTGTAGATGCGATTCCTGAGGGTCGTGGGTCGGGTCATGTCGGCTCCTTTTGGATATTCGGGCGAATCTATGAAGACGAGGAGATGAACCCGGGTTGCGGTGATACACGTTGATTCTCGGAAGGTGGTCGACCGTGCCCCCTGGGGCAGGGCGGAGGCCGTGTGCCAGCAGAGGACGCGGGCTACGGAGGCGGGGCGAGGTGACCGACGCAATGATCATCGGCGTCTTCGCCCCGGGTCGTCGGCATCTCCCACGAGGCGGAACGGCTGGTGCTGA
>CAXSEW010000614.1:0-2636 GCA_964236185.1 uncultured Nakamurella sp.
GTGCTCCACCCACCCCGGACGCGGATAGTGCTGGTGGTGCTCGCGCTGCGACATCGAGACCATCGTCCCGGCATGGTCGAACACCACGCAGCGGGTGGAGGTGGTGCCCTGGTCCAGGGCTGCGACGAACCGCCTCGTCACGAGTCCCGCCCGTGACCGAGCTCGCGGGAGATCGAGCGGCCGGCCCGGGTGACCAGGGCGACCAGCGCCGCTCTGGGGCGGGACCGCTCGTCGCACATCCGCCCAGTCTCTCCCTCGATACCGACAGCGGCGACCACGTAACCCCCGCCGTCCCGGATCGGCGCGGCGATGGCCGACACCTGGGCCGCCGACTCCCCGACCTCCGCGGCCCAGCCCTGGTCGCGGATGACGGCCAGGTCACGTTGCAGTGCGACGCGGTCCACGATGGTCCGGAAGGTGTAGCCGGGCAGGTCCTTGCCGACGATGCTGCGGGCTGCGCCCGGGTCGAAGGCCAGCAGCACCTTGCCCAGTGCGGTGGCGTGCAACGGAATCGCCGTTCCGGTCAGCAGTTTCTGATCCGACCGGTCGGCGCGGAAGACGTGGTGGGCGATCACCGCCTGGCCGCCCTGGAACGCCACCACCTTCGCCGACTCGCCGGTGCGGGCGGCCAGCGCGTCCGTCCAGTTCAATGCCTTGGACCGCAGCTCGTTGAGGTCCAGGCGCACCCAGCCCAGCCGGAAGATCTCCGGAGCAACCCGGTAGGGGCCGGTCGGATAGGTCTGTTCGATGAACCCGACATCCTGGAGGGTGCGGAGCAGGCCGTGCGCGGTGCCCTTGGCAAGTCCCAGCACGGCTGCGATCTGGGCCAGGCCGATGGGCTCGTTCTCGTCCGCCAGCAGGCGCAGCATGGCTGCGGCGCGCTCGACGGACTGCACGGTGGCCGGCACGGGGTTAGCTTAGCGCTCGGATTCACACCGTTCGGCGATGCCGAACCGATCGGCGTTCGGCATTACCGAACGGTACCGATTGTCGGCCGCAGCGGACAGGCGTTACGTTTGGGCTGGAGGAGGTGCGCCGCCACCGGAATTTCCGGTCGGCCGCCCCCGTGACCGAGTGAGGATCACCGATGACCCTGACCCACCTGGCTGGCGGACGGCTTCCGCCCGGGCTGCCGGTGAAGCGCCGCTCCACGGTCGCTGCCCCACTGCGGCGACCTGCCGGTTCGATCTGGTCGGCCCTCCATCTCCCGGTCGGCGCTCCTGGCGCCGGCGATCTCCGCAGCAGCGTTCGAACCGCAATCAAGGAGTAGCAGATGACCTTTCTTTCCACCGCAATGAGCCCGGCCAACCGCGAGGACGCACTGCGGAAGATGGGCGAGACCGAATTCGACGTCCTGGTGATCGGTGCGGGCGTGGTCGGCGCCGGCGCCGCCCTGGACGCCGCCAGCCGAGGGCTGAAGGTGGCCCTGGTCGAGGCGCGCGACATGGCCTCGGGTACCTCTAGCCGGTCGTCCAAACTGGTGCACGGCGGCCTGCGCTACCTCAAGCAGCTGAACTTCTCGCTGGTGTTCGAGGCCTTGCGGGAGCGGAAGTTGATCCTGCAGGACCTCTGCCCGCACCTGGCCCGCCCGGTCAAATTCATCTACCCGCTCGAGAAGGTGGCCTGGGACCGCGCTTACATCGGCACCGGCGTCGGCGTCTACGACGTGCTGGGCGCCGGCCGCGGCGTGCCGAGCCACCTCAGGCACCTGTCCAAGAAGAAGACCCTCGAGTCGTTCCGCGGTGGCAAGATCGGCGGCATCAAGGGCGGCATCATGTTCTACGAGGGCCAGCTCGACGACGCCCGGCACACCATGATGATCGCCCGCACCGCCGCTGCCTACGACGCCCTGGTGGCCACCAGCGCCCGGGTCACCGGCTTCCTGCGCAGTGGCGACCGGGTGATCGGAGCCACCGTCAAGGATCTGGAGAGTGGCCGCGAGATCGAGGTGCGCGCCAAGACGACGGTCAACGCGGCCGGCGTCTGGACCGACGAGATCCAGCACATGATCGGCGGCAAGGGCCAGTTCCGGGTCACCGCGTCGAAGGGCGTGCACGTCATCGTTCCGCGGGACCGCATCGATTCGGACACCGGCTTGATCACCGAGACCGAGAAGAGCCTGCTGTTCATCATCCCGTGCCCGTGGAGCGACGACTTCTGGATCATCGGGACGACCGACACGCCATGGGATCTCGATCTTGCCCACCCGGCAGCCAGCAGGTCGGACATCGACTACATCCTCGAGCACGCGAACCGACTGCTGGAGAAGCCGCTGACCCGCGACGACGTGGTCGGCGTCTACGCCGGACTGCGCCCGCTGCTGGCCGGCGAGTCCGACCAGACCAGCAAGCTCTCCCGCGAGCACGCTGTCGTCTCCCCGGTGCCCGGGCTGGTGATCGTCGCCGGTGGCAAGTACACGACCTACCGGGTGATGGCCGAGGATGCCGTCGACGAGGCGGTGAAGCAGCTGCCCGGTACGACCGCCAAGTCCATCACCGACAAGGTCCCGCTGGTCGGCGCGGACGGCTATCAGGCGCTGGCGAACAACCAGGCCAAGCTGGCCACCGAGATCGGGCTCGACGAGCCCCGGGTCAAGCACCTGCTCGGCCGGTACGGCTCGCTGATCCGTGAGGTGG
>CAXSEW010000615.1:0-2634 GCA_964236185.1 uncultured Nakamurella sp.
ACGCCCCGCCGTCGGCCGGGCGGGTGATCGCGGTGTGGGGCCCGGTCGGTGCCCCGGGGCGCAGCATGCTGGCCGGGAACCTGGCCGCTGAAACCGCCGAGGCCGGGGTGCCGACCCTGCTGGTCGATGCCGATGTCTATGGCGGAGTGCAGTCGAGTGCGTTCGGACTGCTCGACGAGTCGCCCGGACTCGCCGGGGCCTGCCGGCTGGCCGCCAACGGCCGCCTGGATCTGACCGAGCTGACCCGCCTGGTGTGGGCGGTGGGGCCGGCCCTGCGGCTCCTCACCGGCATCACCCGGGCCGACCGCTGGCCGGAGATCCGGCCGTCCGCCCTGCCCGCGGTGCTCGCGGTGTGCCGGTCGATGGCCCGCGTGACGATCGTCGACTGCGCCTTCTGCCTCGAGGCCGACGAAGAAATCACCTTCGACACCGTGGCGCCGCGCCGCAACGGGGCCACCCTCGCCGTCCTCGCCGATGCCGACGAGATCCTCGTGGTGGGCGCTGCCGACACATCCGGAATGGAACGGCTGGTCAGAGGGCTGGCCGAGCTGCGCGAAGCGGTGCCGGAGGCGGCGCCGACGGTGGTGCTCAACCGCTCCCGGCGGTCGGCGGCATCGGCGGAGGAATCGGCGGCCGCCCTGGCCCGCTTCTCGGGCCTGCCGGTCCGGGTGTCGCTGGCCGAGGACCGGGCCGCCACCGACAAGGCCTGGCAACTCGGTGTGCCGCTCCTCCAGGCGGCTCCGGGATCCGCGCTGCGCAAGGGCATCCGGCAGTTGGCCACGGCGCTGGCGACGACCGGCGGAACGCCGGTACCGGCGGCCGTCCCGGCCGGTACCGGGCCCGCGTCGAGCCCCGGGGTGCTAACGGCCGGCGACTGAGCGACCTGCGTGCCGCGGCCAGGGGCGCGGGATCGAGCAGGGTCCGTGTCCCGCCGACAGCTGTGCCACGATGACCCGATGACCGACCGCCTCTCGGCGACCGACGCCGCTTTCCTCTATGGCGAGGACGCGTCCACCCCGATGCACGTGGGCGGCGTGGTGATCCTCGAGCCGGACCAGGGCACCTTCAGCTACCAGGACATCGTCGACCTGATCGAATCGCGGCTGTCGCTGGTTCCGCGCTACCGCCAGCGGGTGCGGACGGTGCCGGGGCGGCTGGCCAGGCCGGTGTGGGTGGACGACGACAACTTCGATCTCACCTACCACGTGCGCCGTTCCGCGCTGCCCAGGCCAGGGACACCCGAACAGCTCGACGATCTGGTCGGCCGGCTGATCTCGCGGCCGCTGGACCGGTCGCGGCCGCTGTGGGAGATGTACATCGTGGAGGGCCTGGCGGGCGGCCGCATCGCCATCGTGAACAAGACCCACCACGCCGTGGTCGACCGGATCGGCGCCGTCGATGTGGCCGCGGCCATCCTGGACATCGCCCGCCGGCCTCGCACGCTGCCGGACGAGCCGTGGATCCCGACGCCGCCGCCGAGCGACATCGACCTGGTCATCGACGCCGTCGCGGACATCAGCGCCCGGCCCGCCGAGGCCCTCGAGCTGCTGCGCCTGGCCGGCGCCGACGTCGAGTCGACGGTGTCCAAGGTGTCCCACGCCGGACTCGACCTGCTGCAGATGGTGCGCCGCACAGTGAGCTCGGCGCCGCGGTCGCCGTTGAACGGGACGATGAGCGGGCAGCGCCGGTTCGCGACGTGCCGCGTCGACCTCGGCGACATCAGGACCATCCGGGCCGCCCACGGCGGTTCGGTGAACGACGTCATCCTCGCGGTGATCACCGGAGCCCTGCGCACCTGGCTGCTGGCCCGCGGCGAGGCCGTCACGTCCAGCACGGTGCTGCGAGCGCTGGTACCGATGTCGGTGCGGCCGCCGGCCGCGGCCGGCGCCGCCGCGGAGGAAGCGGTCCCGGTGGTGTCCTACCTGGTGGACATGCCGATCGCGGAGCCGAACGCGGCGATGCGACTGCACCAGGTGTCCTATGCGATGGTGGCCCACCTGGACTCCGGCCGGCAGGTGGGGGCTGACTCGCTGCTGCGGCTGGGCCGGTTCGCGCCGCCGACGCTGCATGCCTTGGGTGCGCGGGTGGCCGGGCAGTTGTCCCGGCGCAGTTACAACCTGCTGGTGACCAATGCACCGGGCCCGCAGGTGCCGCTCTACGCTGCCGGTTCACCGGTGGTGGCCATGTATCCGGTGGCGCCCTTGGCCAAAGGCCACGCCCTGGCGGTGGCCTGCACGTCCTACCGGGGAGGCGTCTTCTTCGGATTGACCGCCGACCGCGACGCCATGCCCGACGTCGAGCAGTTCGCCGAGCACCTCGGCGAAGCGGTGGCCGAATTGCTGCCGCCTGCGCGCGGACCGGTGGACGACATCACGGCAGCGCGGGCCGGACGTCGAACCGGCGGTACCGGCCGCCGCCCCCCGCCGGCTGCTGCAACACCGGCTGAAACGGAGCGTCCGCGGTGAGGATCTACATTCCGGTGCTGTTGTCCACCTTGCGCGAAGTACTGCACAGCCGGTCGGTCACGCCGCGCGGCGGTGTCGTCTTCGCGGTGACCGCGGACCTGCGAGCCGAATACCCGGGGGCCGACGACGAGGAGCTGGAGTACCTGGCGATGTCGGACGCGGCGACAGC
>CAXSEW010000616.1:0-2631 GCA_964236185.1 uncultured Nakamurella sp.
AGCGTTGCGTCGTACCGCGGCTCCAGGGTTGCGGAGCTGGTGGCGAAGGGTGTGTGATGCACACCGTCGGCGGCCGAGGAGTTCGAGATGACCCAGCACGTTCTCACTGCGACGTCGGGAACCGTGGTGGACGTGTTCTCCGCCGAACAGCCGCCGGTACTGTCGGTCGATCCGGGCGACACGGTGGTGGTGACCTCCCTGGATGCGTCGGGTTTCGTTGTGCCGCCACAGTTTCCGGGTGACCAACCGGCGACGCTCATCGCCGATTCGCGCGGGCACTGCCTGACCGGCCCGATAGAGGTGCGCGGCGCCGCACCCGGATCGGTGCTGGCTGTACACCTGGAGTCGATGGAACCGGACATCTGGGGTTGGACGGTGGCCGGCGCCCGGGACACCCCGCTGAACCGGCGGGTCGGGATGGCCGACGTCGGGCCCTCGTGGCTGTTGTGGGATCTGGAGTGGGACCGTGCGACCCGCGCAGGAACCGGCACCGATCAGCACGGGCACAGGGTTTCCCTGGCGCCATTTCTCGGCGTGATCGGCATTCCCCCCGATTCCATCGGTGAGCATTCGACCATTCCGCCGCGCATGGTCGGCGGGGGCAACATCGACTGCAGGTCGCTGGTCGCCGGGTCCACCCTGTACCTGCCGGTCACCGCGCCCGGTGCGCTGTTGAGCCTGGGCGACGGTCACGCAGCCCAGGGCGACGGTGAGGTGGCAGGGACGGCGATCGAATGCCCGATGACGACCACCGTCGTGCTCGATGTGGTGAGCGATCGTCCGGTCACCACGATTTCGGCGGAGACACCGACCGAGCGCCTCACTTTCGGCTTCGATGCGGACCTGAACGAGGCGACCGGACAGGCGCTGTCGGCGATGCTCGACTGGATGCAGTCGCTCTACGGGGTCGACCGCGGCACGGCTCTCGCGCTCGCCAGCCCGTCGGTCGACCTGCGCATCACCCAGGTCGCCAACGGAACGTGGGGCGTGCACGCTGCTCTCGCCTACGACGCGATCTGCTGACCGGTGGTGCCGACGTATCAGTGTTGCCGTAGCTGAGCATCGAAGAAGGCCTGGATCCGGCGGCGCGAGTCGGCGCTGGCGTCGTGGTCGTAGCCGACTCCCATCACCTTCATGATCGGCGTGACGGGTGATACGGCCGTCAACCTGTTCATGAAGCCGTGGCGGGCGTTTGGGTATTCCTTCACGTCATGCGGGACGCCCGACTTCGCCAGTGCCGATTCGATCTTGGCCGCGGCGCCGGGTAGGCCCTTGTCCTTGCCGCCGAAGGAAGCGACGACCGGACAGGGGGCGGACAGCACCTCGTCGACATCTGCGGGCACCATTCCATAGTTGATGGAAGCGGCATTCCAGCCGGGTCGTCCGGCAAGTAGCAGCGCAAACCCACCACCCATGCAGAACCCGATGACGCCGACCGCGCCGGTGCAGTCGGGATGGGCCGCCAGCGTCTTGCGGGCATCCTCGAGCTGGTCGAACGCGGGCCCCTGCTGGGCCGCCAGCTGGCGGAAGCTGCCCTGGATGCAGCTGATTGCCTTCTTGCCC
This sequence comes from uncultured Nakamurella sp., assembly GCA_964236185.1. Lineage (GTDB taxonomy): Bacteria > Actinomycetota > Actinomycetes > Mycobacteriales > Nakamurellaceae > Nakamurella. The sequence continues at coordinate 1,564 of CAXSEW010000616.1, forward strand.
TCGTAGCGGTCCGGCATCAGCGTGAGATAGCCGGCGGCCGCCAACCAGTCGGCCTGCTCCTTCATGTCATTACCGGCGCCGAAGAGATCGTGCACCAGCACCACGCCCGGCCACGGCCCGGGACGGTCCGACACCGACACCGGAGTGGCGAGGTAGTCGTGCTCGGAAATCACGGAGATCGCGCGGTCGGCCGTGGGTGAGGTCATGGCGTCAAGGTACGCCGAAGCCCCTATCAGTGGCCGCGGATGATCCAGTCGTCGCGGTGCGGGCTTTCGGCACCGATCGAGGTGTCGTCACCATGGCCGGTATGCACAATCGTCTCGGCCGGCAACTGCAGCAGCCGCGAGCTGATCGAGTCGATGATGGTCGGGAAGTCCGAGAACGAACGGCCGGTCGCTCCCGGCCCGCCGGCGAACAGTGTGTCGCCGGTGAAAACGGCTGCGAGTGCCGGGAAGTACACGCTGACCGCCCCCGGCGAATGGCCGGGGGTGTGCAGCACTGTGCCCTCGACATCGGCAACGGAGACGACCTGCCCGTCCTGCAGGTCGGCGTCCGGCTGACGATGTACGTGCTTCATGCCCCAGAGGTGGGCATCGGCCGGGTGCAGCAGGATGGGCGCACCGGTGAGCTCGGCCAGCTCCGGTGCGGCATCGATGTGGTCGTCGTGTCCGTGGGTCGACAGGATCGCCACGACCTTCCGGCCCGCCACTGCCTCGAAGATCGCGGCCGCATCGTGCGCTGCATCGATGACCAGGACCTCGTCGTCGTCGCCGATCAGCCAGACGTTGTTGTCCACCTCCCACGTGCCCCCGTCCAGCGAGAACGTTCCCGAGGTGGTCACCTTGTCGATGCGTGCTGCCATGCTTCACTCCCTCTTCCGGCCGCTCGGATCGCGGACTCGCCTCGGCCCTTGCTCCAAGCTTTTCACGGACCGACCGCTGGGCCGCTCATGGCGCTGCCGGCCAGCTGAAGGTGGGTGGCCGGTGGACGGTGTTGCGTAGTGGTCGCTGGTGGGGGTCGAGGGTGGTGGGCGGTATGAATTCGGGTGTTCTGTCCGGGCCGAGCCGG
>CAXSEW010000617.1:0-2619 GCA_964236185.1 uncultured Nakamurella sp.
CGGTTACAAAGGTCCGGGGCACCCGCACACCAACATGGCCAAGGCGGCGCTGAACATGCTGACCCGCACCAGCGCGACCGAAATGTTGACCGACGGCATCCTGATGACGTCGGTGGACACCGGCTGGATCACCGACGAACGGCCGCACTACACCAAGGTCCGGTTGGCGCAGGAAGGCTTCCACGCGCCGCTCGACCTGGTCGACGGTGCCGCCCGGGTGTACGACCCAATCGTGCAGGGCGAGGCCGGCATCGACCTGTACGGCTGCTTCCTCAAGGACTACCGGCGCGCCGACTGGTGACCCGCACCGCGTCGGGCACGTCCGGGCGTTCGTCGGTGCACAGCAGACCGCCGATCCAGATGTCGAGGATGTCTCCCCGCTGGTACCCCCGCGAGCGCAGCGTGCCCTCGAAAGTGAACCCGCACCTGTCCGCGACCTGGCGCGAGCCCTCGTTACCGACGTAGGACTGCCATTCGACCCGGTGGACGGCCAGCGCATCGAGGGCCCAGTCGCAGATCAGCCGGGTGGCCGCGGTCGCGACGCCCCGGCGCCTGGCCTGCGGCGCTATCCAGTAGCCGACCTCCACCACGCCCTCCTCGGGTAGCCCGACGAACCCGATGGATCCCAGCAACTCGGTCTCGCCCGGATCGACGATGGCGAAGGTGGCCAGCCCCTGCACCCACCGCAGCGCGCAGCTGTCGAGGAACTGCTCGGCGTGCTCGGGCAGGTACGGGCTGGGCAGCGTGGTCCAACGCTGGATCTCTTCGTCCTGGCACGCCTGCAGCAGGTCGTCGGCGTCCTCCGGCAGCCAGGTGCGCAGAACGAGGCCGCGGCCGCGCAGGACTGTCGATTCGTCGAGTTCCAGCTCCCGCATGCTGGGAACAATGCCAGGTCCGTCGTCAACGGGCGATAGCGAACCCGACACCGATCGGGCGGGTCCACCCGGGTCGGTGACCCGACCGGCCGGTTCGGCCGCCGGCTGGCAAAATGATGGTCATGCCCGAGCTTCCCGAAGTCAGTGCACTGGCCGGCTTCGTCGCCGAACACGCCCGCGGGCAACACGTCCTCGGCGTCGCAGTCACCTCGCTCAACGTCATGACCACCTACGATCCGCCGGCATCGGCGCTGGTCGGCCGCGTGCTCGCCGGCGCCACCCGGTACGGCAAGTTTCTCGACCTGATCACCGTGCCGGACGGCGATCCGACCGGACCGCCGCTGCACCTGGTCATCCACCTGGCCCGCGCCGGGTGGCTGCGCTGGTCGGACAACATCTCCGCGGTGCCGCCGAAGATGGGTGGCCCGATCGCCGTGCGGGTGCGTTTCGAAGCGGGCGGTTTCGACATCACCGAGGCCGGCACGAAGAAGTCCGTCGCGGTGGCGGTGGTCACCGACCCGATTCAGGTCCCCGGTATCGCCCGGCTGGGGCCGGATGCGATGGGTCCGGACGGCACCGGTCTGACCCTAGCCGCGCTGCAGCTGCTGCTGGCCGGGCGCACGGGACGGATCAAGACCCTGCTGACCGACCAGACCGTGATCGCCGGCATCGGCAACGCCTACTCGGACGAGATCCTGCACACCGCTCGGATTTCGCCGTTCGCCACCGCCGGGAAGCTCGGTGATGCCGGACTGGTCGCCCTGCACGACGCGATCACGTCGGTGCTCAACGCCGCCATCGCCCGGACGGCGGGGGCGGAGGCCGCCCGGCTGAAGGGCGAGAAACGCACCGGACTGCGGGTCCACGCGCGGACCGGCCTGCCCTGTCCGGTCTGCGGCGGCACGGTCGCCGAGGTTTCGTTCGCCGACCGTTCGTTCCAGTACTGCCCTACCTGTCAGACCGGCGGCAAGCTGCTGGCCGACCGCCGGCTGTCCCGGTTGATCAAGTAGATCGCTGTCGGCTGACTGGTACGGGGATGCGCCCGGTGCAAGAATGCGCCCGGTGGCAGGATGAGCGGTGTGAGTGAGCATCGCAGCGAGCAGCCGATGAGCGCCTGCGCGAAGAGCAGTCAGCTGTGAGTGAGCATCGCAGCGAGGAACGAGCGAGGAGCGGAGCGAGCAGCCGATGAGCGCCTGCGCGAAGAGCAGTCAGCTGTGAGTGAGCATCGCAGCGAGGAACGAGCGAGGAGCGGAGCGAACAGCCGATGAGCGCCTGCGCGAAGAGCAGTCAACAATGAGTACGCCAGGAAACGCCGAGATCCAGCTCGACCAGCTGCCCGAGAATCGGGTGTTGCTCGACGTCCGCGAGGACGACGAGTGGAACGCCGGCCATGCCCCGGACGCGGTACACCTACCGATGACGGAGTTGACGGCCCGGCTGGACGAGGTGCCCGACGCTGCCCCGGTCTACGTGGTCTGCCGGTCCGGGGGTCGCTCGGCCCGGGTGACCGAATACCTGAACGCCAACGGATGGGACGCGGTCAACGTGGTCGGCGGGATGTCCGGCTGGGAGCAGTCGGGCCGGCCGCTCGTCGCCGAGACCGGCGCAGCGCCGACGGTGATCTGATGGTGACCTGGTGATCCGCCGCAACCGGCGCACCGGCCGGGCGGCGCCGCCGTGACCCGCCCTGGCGGGAGGCCACCGGCCTACGGCTCCGGTCAGCCGGCCGGTTGGGTGCTCGCCG
>CAXSEW010000618.1:0-2611 GCA_964236185.1 uncultured Nakamurella sp.
GAATCCTTCCGGCGCATGATCGACGGTCGGCGCGCGTTCCCAGGGTAGCCGAGCGGTCACAGATCGCTGAGGATTCGTGGGTCCCCCGCCGGTCCGGATCAACAGGTCGATCTCCGATGCTGATCGTCATCGACGCGCCGACCCGATCGCGCGCCGATAAGCCGCAACGTGGTCGGCTCCGACCGATCCCCAGTTCCGTCCGGACAGGTTCGGCTGCGCCGACGACGAGTCCCGCGGTTGCTCGAGCGCGACCTGCACGTCTGCCGGTCGGAGCACGCCGTCATAGCGATGCACCCAGCTGCGTCCCACCTCGGCCGCGAGTGCAGCGGTGATGTCGTTGGCAGGGACCAGGATGGGTCGGTCGAACGACAGCGCCAGCAGCGCCGCGCCGGAGTTGTGCATGTCCGCATAGGGCAGCACCACCAGCGCTGCCTGATCGATCTCGCGCGCCAGCTGCTCGTCACTGACGTGGTCGAAGGCGAACGAGATCCGGTCGTCACCCGATGCCTGCAGCAGCAGCTCGCGCGACATGGCTGCGTTGGTGGGTTGGCCGACGATGCGCAAAGTCCAATCCGATCCAGAAATCTGCCGGAAGGCCGCGATCAGCTGCGGAACATTCTTGTACGCCCGGATGTGGCCGGCGAACAGCACCGATCTGGGCGTCGGAGCGCGACGTCCATAGCCTGCGAACCAGTCGCGATAGTGCCCGTGCAGGATGGTGCTGACATCCGCGGCCCGGCCGTGCGGCGGGACCGTCGAGGGATTCAACCTGATCCACCCGGCGGTCCGGCGATCGACCCAGCGGGTCAACAGGCGCTCGGTCCACTTCTGCCGCTCGTGGGGGGTGGGGTTGTGCAGGGTGCGCACCATCGGAATGCGGATCAGCCGCATTTTGACCATCAGCACGACGAAGAGCAACTGACGGGCAGCGGTCTTGACCGACAACGGGCCGGCGAACAGCAACTCCGGCCACTGGGTGTGCAGGACGTCGTAGCGCCGCAGCAGCGCGTTGCGCCAACTGAAGAACAGCACGTCCACCCCGGGCTCGGCGGCGACCGCCCGAGCCATCATCACGATGTAGGGGTTCGTTGCGGAGTGCGGGACCGGCACCGAGATCAGCACCGTCAGTTGCCCACCGGCGGGTCGACGGCGTAGGCCGCGCATGTGCCCGAGTCTCCTGGTACGAGAGATGCCGCGCCTCCTGAAACGAGAGATGCCGCCCGGCTGGAGGGCCGGACGGCATCTGTGCTCGGAACCATACCTACGGTGCTTCTCCGCGGGCGGCCGTTCGACCACCCTGGAATCAACTCAGGGCTTGACGACCGACAGGTTGTCGAACGAGGCGACCACCGGGAAGTTGGTGACCGTGCCGGCCTGGTAGGCCTGCACCCCGATCTGTCCGGGACCCTGGAGGGCCGCCGTGGTGTCGGTGCTGGTCAGGAACCAGGCTGCCGGCTCCTGGTCGGTCGCCTTCCACACCTTCGCGTTGAGCGTCGTGGTACCGGAGCCGACGGCCTGCAGACGCATCCGCAGCACCTGTCCCGGTGCGTAGGTCACGCCGGTCAGCACCTTGTTGGACAGCAGCGTCTCGGTGGTGCCGACCAGCTTCGCCACCGACACGGTGACCACTCCGGTCGACGAAACCCTGATCTTGAGCCGGTACTCGCCGCCGCTGGTGTGGCGGACGAGGTAGTTGATCTGCTCACCGGCACCGTCGGCCAGCTTGTCCCACGCGACGTCGAGTACGGCGTTGACGTCGGCGCTCGAGGTCGTCGGCAGGTAGGTCGTGGACGTCTGACCGGCCCGGGTCAGGGCGATCTTGCCGGCACCGCCGCCGACCGAGAAGCCGGTGGTGGCGCTCCACGCGCCGCCGACGTCGGCAGTACCCCACCCGGTGGTGACCGTTCGCCCGAAGGCGTCGGCTGCTAGGCCGCTGGGCGCGTCCGTCGTGGTGACGGTCTTCGTCGCCGTGTTCGTGCTGCCGACACTGTCGGTCACCGTCAGGGTGACGGTGGAAGAACCCGCCGCAGCGTAGGTGTGCGAAGCAGTGACACCGGTGCTGTGGGCCGAGCTGTCACCCCAGTTCCAGTCGTAGGTGACGGTCGCGTTGTCCGACGCGGTCGTCCCGGACCCGTTCACCGTCACCTGCAGTTGGCTGACCGTCGAGGTGAAGGCGGCAACCGGTGCCGCGTGCGTCACCGCCACCGGCTTGACCACCTGGGCGCTGGTGCCTCCCTGGTCGTCCGTGACGGTGAGGCCCACCTGGTAGGTGCCGGCCGCCGCGTAGGTGTGCGACGGGGTGGCTGCGGTCGAGTTCGATCCGTCGCCGAAGTCCCAGTCGTACGAGTTGATCGTTGCGCCGTCCGAGGTCGTCGACCCGGTTCCGTTGAAGGAGGCCGTCAGACCCGCCACGCTGGAGCCGATGACGGCGACCGGTGCGGCATGCGCTGTCGTGGTCACCGTCTTGGACCCGACGTCCGTCGCGGTGAAGCTGTCGGTGACCGTCAACGTGATGGTCTGGGTGCCCGCACCGGCGTAGGTGTGGGTCGCCGTGGCGCCGGTACCGTGCGCCGAGCCGTCACCCCAGTTCCAGTCGTAGCTGGTGATGGTG
>CAXSEW010000619.1:0-2610 GCA_964236185.1 uncultured Nakamurella sp.
CACCTTTCTGCTGGAACAGGGCGGTGGTCGCTGCCGGGACGTTGCTGCCCAGATCCCCGAACAGCGGTCCACCAGCATCCTTCATCTTCTGTGCGGCGGCAGCGTATTCGGCCCAGGTGGTCGGCACCGTGATCTTGTACTTGTCGAAGATGTCCTTGCGGTAGATCATCGCCATCGGACCGCCGTCGACGGGGATGGCGTACACGGCATTACCCTGGGACACGTCCTTCCAGGCGCCGGCGCTGAAATTCTTCTTCACATCATCGGAGCCGAAAGCACTGAGATCCAAGAGCGCGTCCTGGATCTCGAAGCCGGGAAGCTGGTCCGCCTCGAGCATGATCACATCGGGCGCACCCTTCTTCGCCGCGATGGTCGTCTGGAACTTGGCATATTCCGGCTGGCCCTGACCGGCGTTGGTCCAGCACAGCTGAACATCGGTGTGGGCCTTGTTGAAGAAGTCCACGACTTCGGCCATGTTCGGGTACCAGGCCCATACCGACACCGTCGGCGCATCCGGATGAATCAGCTTGTTCGTGCAGTTGCTCGCACCGGAGCCACCACCGCCCGCACCCGGAGCCGCGCTCCCGGTCGCGGTGACTGCGGCGCCCGCTGCGGACGATCCTGAAGTGGGGCCGCCTGCGGTACCCGAATTGCTTCCGCTGCAGGCGACCAGTGCGGTGGCCAGCGCGATCCCGGCAATCCCGGCGGTCAACGACTTCCTTGTCATTGCTTTCCCTTCGATGGGGGCTGAATGCTGTCTTCACTGTCGGGCGGTCCGTACGTTGCGGCCATCGTTTCTACGGTGCGCAGGGCACTCCCCTTCGCCGGAGCGGCGGACGGACCGGTGTCCGAGCCTCCGTCCGCACGTCGGCGGGTAGCGAAGCGCGGCGCGTTCTACAACGATGTAGAAACTGACTGGAGAGGGCATGGGCGATCAATCTGATCGTGTCAAGAATGTTTCGTGGATTCGCCGAAAACGTGACCACGCTGTTGTGACCCGCGATGTGGGCCGCCGTCGATCCGGTGCGCGGGCGCCCCCGATGACGACGCGGAGGATCGTCCCGGTGCTCAACCGGTCGCGGTGGACTCCCGCTGCATCAGGCGGTAGTGAGCCTTGACCTGCCGGGGTGGGCCGGCTTCCGCACCGGCGGTGATCCGTTCCAGGAGTAGGCGGATGGCCACATCGGCGATCTCCTCCCGGCCGGGGTCGATGGTCGAGAGGGTCGGCATGGAGTACTGGGTTTCGTCGATGTTGTCGAACCCGATCACCGCCACGTCCTGCGGGATCCGCAGCCCGGCCTCCTGGAGCACCCGCATCGCGCCGAGCGCGATCGAATCGTTGAATGCGACGATCCCATCGAAATTAACTCCGGCCGCCAATACCGAACGCATCGCTTCGGCGCCGTCGGACCGGTGCCAGGCCAACACGTCGACGACGAGCTCCGGCAGGAACGCCATGCCCGCCTCCTCCAGTGCCTGTCGGTAGCCGGAGAGGCGAAGGCCGGAGGACCCGACGATGCGGTCCGGGTGCGCACCGAAGGCCAGCAGTCGGCGTCGGCCGGTACTCAGCAAGTGCGCGGTGGCAGCCCTCGCGCCCCTGGTGTTCTCCATGGTGACGTGATCGGTCGGGCCATCGAGAATCTGCTCACCGAGCAGTACCAGTGGTGTCTCGACCTCCAGCATGGCCGCGTCGTCCGGTAGGAGGCCCAAGGCGCTGAACAGCACACCGTCGACCATCCGCATCCGAGGGCCGGTCAGGATTGCCAGCTCGCGGTCGCGGTCGGCGCCACTCTGCTCGATCACCACGGACAGGCCGCGCCGCGATGCGGCTCCCATGAACGCGTCGGCCAACTCGGCGAAGTAGGCGTTCTTCAGATCGGGGATGACCAGACTCACCGCCCCAGTGCGCCCCGAACGCAACCCGCGCGCCGACAGATTGGGCTGGTAATGAAGCGCAGCAATGCTTTCCAGCACCCGCTGCCGGGTGTCCGGTCGGATGAACGGGTAGTCGTTGACGACATTCGATACGGTCTTGATCGACACACCCGCCGCCTTGGCAACGTCCTGCATCGTGACGGCCACTGCACCCCCCGGGGCGTCCGTTCGAGGCGTTGCACCTCGTTACCCGGCCGGCGTCCATTGACGACGACGACTCACCGCAGCCGAATGATAACCGCGCCGCACCTGGGAGGGCTGCCGTGCCGGTCCGAACGGTGCGTCCGTTCGTGCGGGTGCGGTTGACTCCGTCGCTGTGGTCCGGGTCGGGAGATGTCGGTCCGGCACGTCATCGGCGAGTGGGCCTCACCCATTTACTAAGCCGCGAGTACGCGAGGAAGGTGCTGGTCAACGATGGCCACTCACTACGGCGGCGAATGAAGCAAAGCGGCTGAGGACGGCTGGTTGACCCCTATGTTGGCGGCTGCTTTCCCAGCCAATACCGACCGCGGCCACATCCACCAGCTTGTTGACCAGATCCGCAAGTTTCACCATCGGCTCGCTCACAACGAACCCACCTTCTCCAACCGAACCGGGCTTAGTGGACCGGCTCACCGAGCTGATGGAGTTGTTCGATCTAATCCACCCAGCCGCAGCGGCGCGGGTTCGCGGCCA
>CAXSEW010000620.1:0-2609 GCA_964236185.1 uncultured Nakamurella sp.
TTCAACCAGGCGTCCTCGCATTCCTGGTCCTCGCCCAACACCTGGGGCTGGCTGGTCGGCGCCGTGGTTCTGTTGGCTCTGTTCGTCGTGCTGGAGAGCCGCAACCCGCACGCGATCCTGCCCATGCGCATCGTCAAGGACCGCAATCGGGCCGGGGCGTACGTCGTCGGCCTGCTGGTCGGTACCGGCCTGTTCGCGATGTTCCTCTTCCTGACCTTCTTCCTGCAGGAAGTCAAGCTGTGGAGCCCGGTGAAAGCGGGTGTGGCCTTTCTGCCTTTCAGCGCCGGTGTGATCATCGGTGCGGGCGTCGGATCACAGCTGGTCCTGAAGGTCGGCGCCAAGATCGTCGTCCCGTTCGGCCTCGGCCTCGGCGTCGTCGGCCTGCTGCTGCTGTCCCGGCTGAGCCTGACGACGAACTACGCCACGGTCATCCTCCCGGCGATCCTGCTGATCTCCATCGGGATGGGCTTCATCTTCATGTCGACGACCAACGTCGCGTTGCACGGTATCGACGCCGCCGACTCGGGCGTGGCCAGCGCGATGGTCAACACCACGCAGCAGATCGGCGGCTCACTGGGCACCGCCCTGCTGAGCACCTTCGCCGTCAGCTCGGCCGTCACCTACCTGGCGGGTCATTCCACCGGGGATGCCGCCGTCGGCGCAGCCATCGGGCTGTCGAGGTCGAACCCCATGGCGTTCTACCAAGCAGCAGCCGTTCCAGGCAGTCCGGCATCGAAGGCGCTGGTGCTGGTCAACTCGGCCAACACCCACGGATACACCGTCGCCTTCCTCTGGGCTGCCGGCTTCTTGGCGGCAGCTGCCGTCGCCTCGCTCCTGCTGATCAATGCCAGCCGTCAGGATGCAGCGTCGGCCGAGCCCGGCATGGCCGTGATTTGATCCAGCCTGCCGGGTAGCGCCATGCCCGCCGGCTCCGTGACCGCGGAGCCGGCGGGCATCTCGGCATCAGCGTGGGCGAATTGACATCAGCGTTACGGCCGGGCGCGTCACCAGCCGCGGGCGCGCCATTCCCCCAAATGGGGCCGCTCCCGGCCGAGGGTGGTGTCGTCTCCGTGACCCGGGTAGACCCAGGTGTCGTCGGGTAGCTTGTCGAACACCCGCTCGGTCAGATCGTCCATCAACGACGTGAAGTCCTCCGGTGATCGGGTGCGGCCAGGCCCGCCCGGGAACAGCGAGTCCCCGGTGAACAGGTGATGCCCGCCGTTGCCGTCCCGGTACAGCAGCGCCACCGACCCCGGTGTGTGTCCCCGGAGTGCGATCGACCTCAACTGGCTGGCGCCGAGAGGAACGAGATCGTCCTGGGCCAGCGGCACGTCCGTCGGGACCGGGAGACCGCCGGCGTCGGCGGCTCCGGCATACAGGTTCGCCCCGGTCTGCCCGGCGATGGCGCCGAGCGCCTGCCAGTGATCCTGGTGCGAATGCGTGGTGACGATACTGCGCAGCCGGGGCCGGTCCGGCCCGGTGCCGAGCATGTCGGCGATGCGTTCGCTGTCGTCCGCGGCGTCGATCAGCAGGGCGTCGCCGGTCTCCAGGCACACCAGCAGATAGGCGTTGTTGTCCATCGGCCCGACCGACAACTTGCTGATGGTGATGTCCGGCAGCACCCGGGTGACCGGCGGGCCGAGTAGCTCCGCGTGCCCGGTGTAGGCCGGAAACCCCGACGGTGAACGGTCCGCTGCAGTCATGGCGCTCAACATACAAGCCGACCGACGCGGCTACTGCTCGAAGGTGAGCAACACCTTGCCGGACGCCGCCGCATCGGCTGCCATCGCGAACGCCTCCGGTGCCCGGTCCAACGGAAAACTGTGACTGACAACGGGTGCCACGTTCAGCGACCCGTCGGTCATGGCCCCGAGGACCGGTTGCATCTCGCCGTGGAACCGAAAGGAACCGGCGACAGTCAGCTCGCGGGCGATCACCTGCGAGACCGGGAACGGCTGTTGGCCGGCCGGCAACAAGCCGAACAGGACCAGGTGACCGCGCGGGCGCAGCGCGCGCACCGCACTGGCGACGCCTGGCACGGAACCCGACGAATCGATCGCGACGTCGGCATCCACCGCCGGTGCGGTCGCGCCGAAGTCAGCGGCCAGGTGGGTGGCCGTCGCGCCCAGCTCCGCCGCGATGCGCAGGGGTCTGGGATGGACGTCGGTGACGACGATTTCGGCCGCGCCGGCGTGGGCGAGCGAGGCGATGACGAGTGCTCCGATCGGGCCGGCACCGACGACCACCACCCGCTTACCCGTCACATCCCCGGCCTGGGACACCGCGTGCCAGGCGACGGATGCCGGTTCGATCAACGCCGCTGTCGGCAGGTCCAGCTGCGGAGGCAGCGGCACCAAACGGTCGGTGCTGACGGTGTAGCGCTCCGCGAAAGCGCCTTCGGTGTGCGGGAACCGGGCTGCGGAGCCGAGATACGTCGTGGTCGGGCAGACGTTGCCGTGGCCCGCCGCGCACTGCTGGCAGTGTCCGCACGGTGTCGCGGGGAAGATGGCGACCGGAGTGCCGGCGGCTGGACCGGAACCGTCGGCCGCCGCCGTCCGCACCCGTCCGACGACCTCGTGCCCGAGGACCATCGGTCCTTTCAGGATCGA
>CAXSEW010000621.1:0-2607 GCA_964236185.1 uncultured Nakamurella sp.
TGGGCCATTCCCCGGTGGTGTTGGTCGCCTTGGCGGTGAAGTAGATGCCGAACATGCCGGCGAAGAACATCAACTCACTGGCCAGCCACACGATCACACCCACGCTGACCATGTTGGGTCGGTTCAGCGTGTGGATACGGGAGCTGATCGCGGGGGGCCCGGAACGGCCGGTCGCTGTCGTCACACAGCGATTATGGACTGCTCCGCCGACAGATGTCGGGCCGGGTCTACGCAAACACGCAGGTTTCTCCCGCGTCGCTCCCATCGACGCAGGTCAAACTACCCGCGCTGAGTTTTACAGCTTGTAAAAATTAGCTACTGCCGGCGCGCCGAAACGGCCTCCACGGGGGTGTTGGCGACACGACCGGCGCACCGGCCGCATCACCTGCGCGTACCTCTACCATTGGGACTCCTCGCCCGACCCCCGCGATCGCCCGGTACAGAAGCGGAAAACAGCTGATGCGTACACCTGTCGTCCTGGTCTACAGCCATCGTGAAGACGTCCGGGAGCGGATCGTCACCGCGGTCGGCCGGCGACCGGCACCCGACGTCGGGCGGATCGAGTTCCTCGAGTGCGCATCGGTCGCCGATGTGCTGATGGCGATCGACGACCGCGCGGTCGACCTGGTCATCCTGGACGGTGAGGCACAGCCCACCGGCGGCATCGGTATCTCCCGGCAGATCCATCAGGAGGCCGCGGAGATTCCGCCCGTCATCATCACCGTTCGGCGGGCCGCCGACCGGTGGCTTGCCACCTGGGCCAGGGCTGACGAGATCCTCGTGCACCCGCTCGACCCGATCGCCGCCGCCGAGGCTGTCGCTTCACTGCTGCGGAAACTGCGTGCACCGGAGCCGTCTGCTGCGGCCGGTTCGGTCTGATCGGTGGCTCCGGAACAACCGGCGGGGTACTCATGGCCGACCGTGCTGGCGATCCTGCTGGAGCGCTCGGACCTGTCGTCGGAACAGGCGGCGTGGGCGATGGACAGCATCATGTCGGGCACGGCCACGTCCGCCCAGCTCGCCGGCTTCGCCATAGCCCTGCGGGCCAAGGGCGAGACCGCGCAGGAGATCTCCGGGTTGGCCGCGTCGATGCTGGCGCACAGCGTCCCGGTCGTCGTGCCTGGCCGCGCCGTCGACATCGTCGGGACCGGCGGTGACCGCTCGAACACGGTGAACATCTCCACCATGTCGGCGATCGTCGTCGCCGCCGCCGGCGCCACTGTGGTCAAGCACGGTGGTCGGGCGGCATCGAGCCGCTGCGGGGCAGCCGACCTGCTGGAGGGCCTCGGCGTGCCGATCATGCTGGGTCCGGAGGCGGTAGCCAGGACGGTGGCCGAGGTCGGCATCGGCTTCTGCTTCGCGCAGGTGTACCACCCGTCCATGCGGTTCGCCGGGCCGGCCCGACGCGAGCTGGGCGTCCCCACCTTCTTCAACGTGCTGGGTCCGCTGACCAATCCGGCGCGTCCGGCGGCATCGGCGATCGGTTGCGGGAACGCGGCGATGGCGCCGGTGATGGCCGGCGTGTTCGCCGAACGTGGAGCGGAGGTGCTGCTGTTCCGCGGCGATGACGGGCTGGACGAGCTCACCACCACCACCACGTCGTCGGTCTGGGTGATCAAGGGTCATTCCGTTCGGACGGCCACCGTCGACCCGTCGCGGCTGGGCATACCGGCAGCCGATCCCGCCGATCTGGTGGGGGGCGAGGTGGCCGTGAACGTCGCCGTCGCGCGCCGGCTGTTCGACGGGGGCACGGGTCCGGTCCGCGACGCCGTCGCGCTCAACTCCGCGGCGGCCATCGCCGTCCACGCCGGCCTTTCCGGTGATCTGGAAGCAGATCTCGCCGCGGGTCTGACCCGGGCGACGGACGCTCTCGAATCAGGGGCCGCCGCTGCTCTGCTGACTGCGTGGGTCGCGCTGGCGCAATCGCTCGTCACGGTCTGACCGACGCGTCGGATTCACCGTCAGTCGGTGAGGCCGATGGCAAAGGCGTCGGCTGTGTCCTGCTGCGAGTAGGAGCGGAAGGCGATGTGCGTGACGGTCCTCGTCACGCCGTCGACCTTGGAGATCCGGCCAGGCACCAGATCGGCGATGCCGGCGTGGTCGGCGGCCGACACGATCGCCACCAGGTCGACGTCGCCGGCGCAGGAGTACACCTGGTCCACTCCGGGAAGGTCGGCGATGCGGCGAGCCGCCTCTTCGATCCGGTTCGCCTCGACGTCCATCATCACGATTGCCGTCACCATGTGCGTTTTCGCTCCCTGCCGCCGGTGGGCCCTGCCGGATTGCCGCTGCGGTGATGTTAGGCCTACCACCGGTGGGCGCCGGTCAGCTGGCCGCGAGCCAGACCGACGGCGGCCATGAACGGCCGCCACCGTCCGGCGCCGCGGGCGGGGCTCTGCCACGGGCGGGTGGTCCGCACCAGTCGCGAGCCCGGTGCCTCCACCCAGCGCAGCAGCGTTGCCGTCTCCTCGGCGCTGGCGCCCGGCAGCGGACCGCCCCGCGGAACGACCGTTTCGGCGGAGGCCGTCAGCAGCTCCACCACCGGCATCGGGTCCACGCCGCGGCGGGCACGCCCGGCCGCGGCCAGCCGTCCGTACCGGATGACCG
>CAXSEW010000622.1:0-2605 GCA_964236185.1 uncultured Nakamurella sp.
ATGCTTCTTCACCACGATCCGCCAGGAGATGTCCAACCCCAGCCCCGTTCCCTCACCGACCGGCTTGGTGGTGAAGAACGGTTCGAAGATGCGCGCCTTGATCTCGTCGGCGATACCCGGTCCGGTGTCTCCGATCTCGACCAGCAGGAAGTCACCGTCATGCGCGGTACGCAGCGTCAGCGTGCCGACACCGGCCATGGCGCTGACTGCGTTGTCGATGGTGTTGGTCCAGACCTGGTTCAACTCGGAGGCATACGCGGGGATCTCCGGCAGCGTCCGGTCATAGTCCTTCGCCACCGTGATGGTCTTCCCGATCTTGGCGCTGAGCATCAGCAGGGTGGCGTCGAGCAATTCATGCACGTCGATCACCTGGTACGGCGCCCGGTCGAGCTGCGAATACTGCTTGGCCGACTGCACGAGCGTCGATATGCGGGTGACCGAGTCTTCGATCTCGTTCATCAGCAGCTCTGTTTCGACGGTGTAGTTGATCCACCGGACGGCGCCTTCCAGCACGGACGGGCCGACGACCGCTTCCACCTCGTCCAGCCAGTCGGACGCCAGCCCGGCCTGCACGAAGGTCGGCGCCAGATCCCAACCGCCGCGGATGGAGTGGTCCTGGAACCACTCGCCCAGCGACTCCTCGCGGTCGGAAGCCTCCATCGGGCTGAGCGCGGGCGCCTTCGCCACGTGTTCGACGGCGTTCTCCTGCAGCTTGATGAGCTGCTCCATGGTCAGCCGGTCCCATGGTCCGGCGGCGATGGCGCCCAGCTTGTGCCGCATGCCGGCGACCCGGTCGCGGAGCGTCGAGGTGGCGCGCACCGCAGCGGCCGCCGGGTTGTTCAATTCGTGGGTCAGCCCGGCAGACAGCGATCCCAACGCCAGCAACCGTTCTCGCTGATCGGTCACCTGCCGCATGTTCTGATTACCCCAGAACAGTCCCTCCAGCAGATGCAGCGCCATCGGGAACCACTCGCTCATGATCCGCGCCAGATCGGTGGCGTCCAGCACCAGGAACCGGGTCGGCTCGGTCACCCGCAGGGTGTTGTTGTAGATCTGCGGGATCCGGTCGCCCATGTAGGCCTGCCAGGCGCCGACGTAAGCCCCGCGCTGCGAGGACCTGGTGACCTCGACGTTGTCGCCACCGATCAGCTTGCTCATCACCAGGGTGCCGTCGAGCAGCACGTAGAAGCAGGTGGCAGGGTCGCCCTCGGCGTAGATCTGGCCGGGCTGCACCAGGATGGTGTGCCCGTGCCGGCACAGCCAGTCCAGCTGCTCGTCGTTCAGCTTCTCGAACAGGAACAGCGTGCGCAGCTCGTCGATGTCGCACGGAACGGCGGTATCGACATCAGGTACAACGGTCATCAGGTCAGCCTTCTTTCCCGGCGTCAGAGCTTCTCGAGGTACCGGTGGACGAACATCACGGCCATCGCGCCCTCGCCAACGGCCGAGGCCACCCGCTTTGCCGATTCGGCGCGGGCGTCACCGGCCACGAACACACCCGGGACGCTGGTTTCCAGGTGATAGGGCGCTCTGTCCAGTGTCCACCCGGGAGGGCGTCCGTGGGGGGACAGATCGGGTCCGGCCAGCACGAAGCCGTGCTCGTCCCGCAGCACCGTGCCGTCCAGCCAGTCGGTGTGCGGCGTGGCGCCGGCGAAGATGAACAACCAACCCGCCTCGACGGTTTCGGTCGCGCCGGTGTTGCGGTCCCGCAACGTCAGGTGCTCGAGGTGGTCGGAGCCGGCCGCCTCGATCACCTCGGAGCAGGTGCGCACGCTGATGTTGTCGATGCCGGCGATCTGTTGCACCAGGTAGTAGGACATCGACGCCTCCAGCGACTGCGCCCGCACCACGATGGTGACCGAGCGCGCGCCCTTGGCCAGGTACACGGCGGCCTGGCCGGCCGAGTTGGCCCCGCCGACGATGTAGACGTCCTGCGCGATGCAGCTGGGCGCCTCGGTGAGCGCCGACCCGTAGAAGACGCCGACGCCGGTGAAGTCCGCCAGTCCCGGTGCACCCAGCTGGCGATAGGACACCCCGGTGGCCAGGATGACGGTGTGCGCGGCGATGGTCGCGCCGTCGGCGAATCGCACCACCCGCGACGATCCGGTGACGTCCAGCCCGACGACGTCGCGGGTGGTGATCAGTTCGGCGCCGAACTTGGTGGCCTGCCGCCGGGCCCGCTCGGTCAGCTGCGAGCCCGATACTCCGTCGGGGAAGCCCAGGTAGTTCTCGATGCGGGAGCTCTGCCCCGCCTGGCCGCCCGTCGCAGTGCGCTCCACCAAGACCGTGCGCAGGCCCTCGGACGCGCCGTACACGGCGGCGCCCAACCCGGCCGGGCCACCGCCGATCACCACGATGTCGTAGAAGTCGCCCTCCGGAGCGGTGACCAGCCCGACTGCGTCGGCCAGCACGGAATCGGTGGGCGCCACCGTGACCGCGCCGTCGGCGGCGATCACCACCGGCAGCTGCAGTGCGTCGGCGCCGGCGGCGGTCAGCAGCCGGATGCCTTCCGGAGTATCGCTGGAATACCAGTGGTAAGGGATCTGATTGCGTGCCAGAAATTCTCGGACCTCCGACGACCGGGCGTTCCAGCGATGCCCGACCA
>CAXSEW010000623.1:0-2599 GCA_964236185.1 uncultured Nakamurella sp.
CCACCCCGAATCGTGGGGGGTGGACGCCGACGGCCGACGGCTCGGTCCGGGATCGCGAGGTATTTGCTGCCCGAGCTCACCCGCCTACGCTGCTGCCGCCGCCCGAATCACCACCGCGCTGGCGCAGCGCTACGCCGAGCACCCGGCCGTGGTGATGTGGCACGTGCACAACGAGTACGGGGCACCGGTCTCGCAGTGTCATTGCGAGCGTTCGCAAGTCGCCTTCCGGGAGTGGCTGCTGCTGACCTACGGCACCCTCGATGCGGTGAATGCGGCGTGGGGCACAGCATTTTGGGGACAGACCTACTTCGACATCGAGGAGATCCGTACCCCGGCCGCCTCCGCGTCGGTGATCAACCCGGCCCAACAGCTGGATTACCAACGGTTCTGCGACCACCAGCTGCTGTGCTGTTACCTGCGTGAGCGGGACATCCTGCATCGGCTCAGCCCCGGCAGGCCGGTCACCACCAACTTCATGGCGACCAGCTGCCCGTCCACCAATCTCTGGGGCTGGGCGCCCGAGGTCGACGTGGTGTCCAACGACCACTACCTCACCGCCGAGCGGGGGGACCGCCAGGTCCTGTTGGCCATGGATGCCGACCTGACCCGATCCCTCGCCGGGAACCGGCCGTGGATGCTGATGGAGCACTCCACATCGGCCGTCAACTGGCAGCCGCGGAACCTGGCCAAGGGACCCGGAGAAATGCAGCGGAATTCGTTGTGCCACATCGCCCGCGGCGCCGACGCCGCGTTGTTCTTCCAATGGCGGGCCTCCCGGTCCGGCGCCGAGAAATTTCACTCGGCGATGTTGCCGCACTCCGGAACCGGCAGCGAGCAGTGGGCCGAACTCGTCGAGCTGGGCCGCACGGTGCGCGCGCTTGCACAGGTGCGGGGGAGCCGGGTCCGCGCCGACGTTGCCCTGCTCTGGGATTGGGAGTCGTTCTGGGCGCAGGACTCCGAGTGGCATCCGAGCGTCGACCTGAACCATCGGGAACGTACCGTGGCCTTCTACACCCAGTTGTGGAACGACAACCTGACCGTCGACTTCGCCCACCCGGCTGCCGATCTCAGTAGCTACCAGCTGGTGATCGTGCCGCAGATGTACCTGCTGGACGAACCGGCGGCAACGAACCTGCAACATTTCGTCGACGGTGGCGGTCAGCTGCTCGTTTCCTACTTCTCCGGTGTTGTCGATGCCTTGGATGCCGTGCACCCGCAGGGGCTGTCGGGTCCACTCGGAGACGTGCTCGGCATCAGCGTGCAGGAATTCGCGCCGCTGATCGAGCACCAGCAGGTCGCCGTGGAGATGTTCGGGCAGCGGGCGACCGCCGATGTGTGGACGGATCGACTGGTGTCGACCGACGTTTCGACCGAGGTGCTCGGCACCTTCGTCGACGGTCCGGCCGCCGGCCGTCCGGCGCTCACCCGGCGGCGGAGCGGCACTGGTGCCGCGTGGTACCTGGCCACCCGTCCCGACGCCGACGCCCTGGCTTCGGTGATGGCAGCGCTCTACCGGGCCGCCGGTCTGACTCCCCGCAGCGATCTGCCCGCCGGGCTGGAACTGGTGGTACGGCACGGAACCCGGGAGAGCTTCACCTTTTTGCTCAACCACACCGATGCTGCAGTGCAGGCACCGGTGACCGGCGTCGACATCGTGTCGCAGCTCGACTGCCCGTCCGGGGTGACCGTTCCGGCCGGGCAGGTCGTCGTGATTGCGCACCAGCACTGATCGCACCAGCACTGATCGCACCACCGCATGGCGCTCCAGCACCCCAGTTAACCCCCCCCCGTCAAAGGAGACGAAGATGCAGGACAACAGCAGCATCGGCCGACGAGAATTTCTTGCGGTGGCCGGCGGAGTCGGCGCGGCGGCGGGGCTGGTCCTGCTGGGCGCACCCGACGCCGCCGCAACGCCTTTCGACGCATTGCCCGCGGTGTTCAACGGCTCGTTCGAGCAAGGTCTGACCGGCTGGCACAGCACCGGTACCGCCGGCGCCGCCCACGTCGACACCTCAGGTGTCGACGAATCCGGTGAACCCGGGACCGGCCACCGGCTGACGCGCTGGTCCGACTCCGCCTACACCGCGGTCACCACGCAGCGGTTGTCCGGTGTCGCTCCCGGGTGGCTGACGGTGGGCGCGTGGGTGAAGTCGGGCGGGCAGTTGGGTAGCAGCCGGTTGGCGCTGTCCGATGGCCGTCGCGAGCAGTCGGTCGTGCTGCCCAACACCGAGAAGGACGACGGCTGGGTCTATCTCGCTGTCTCGTTGCGTGTGGGTACCCGAACTGCCACCGTCAGTCTGCGGACGAATGCACCGGGCGGCACCTGGGCCACCATCGACCTGGTCAGCACCTCCGGAAACCGGGTCAGTCGTGAGATCCGCGGTACGGACTTGTCTTCCGTGCTGGAGAACGAGGACGAGGGCGCCGTCTACTACGACACCCGGGGCCGGAAACAGGCGCCGGAAGGGATTCTCGCCGCTGCCGGTGCCAACCTGGGACGGCTGAAGGTATGGGTGCATCCTGCCAACGGCTACAACAACACCGCCCACGTGGTCGAGATGGCCGATCGGATCAAGCGGGCCGGCATGGCGTTGCTGAT
>CAXSEW010000624.1:0-2598 GCA_964236185.1 uncultured Nakamurella sp.
GCGCGCCATCCGCGCCGCCGGAGGTGCCGGCGACCCGCGGGGTCGGCTCCCGGGCGCGGAGCAGCGTGCTCAGGACGTCCGTCGCGGCTGCCAGCGGCGAGTTCTGCCGCCGCCGCAGCGGCGTCGTCGGTCAACCGGGCCGGCGTGTGATACGTGGTCAATCCGGCCGTGTACCGCGATTCGTAGTCGAAAACGCCACTGTCCGGAACGATCTCGACGGCCGGCAGGGCGCGCGGTCCGTCCGGACCGTCGAAGACAGCGACCGCCAGCTCGGTGCCCTCGACGAACTGCTCGACCAGCACCACCTCGCCGTAGGCGAACGCCTGCACCAGCGCGCCGGGTACCTCCGCGGCGGTCCGGGCGACGGATGCGCCCAGTGCGGAGCCGCCCTGGTGCGGCTTGAGCATCAACGGCAGGCCGAGGTGACCGACCAGGGCGTCGATCAGCGCGCCAGCTCCCAGATCACGGAAAGTGTTGTGTGACAACGTCAGCCAATTCGGCGTGCGGAAGCCGGCCCGCTGCACCAGGGTTTTCGCCGTGGGCTTGTCCCAGGACAGCCGGCAGTCGTGGGATCGGGTGCCCAGGTACGGCACGCCGGCCAGTTCCAGAACACCCTGCACAGCTCCGTTCTCGCCCCGGCCGCCGTGCAGCGCAATCACCGCGGCGTCGGGCTTGTTCTCCATCAGCCACGGGAACAAGGCGGCGTCGGCATCGCGGACGGTGACCTCCAAGCCGTGCCGTCGCAGCGCCTCGGTCAGTCTGGAACCGGACCGCAGTGAGACCTCACGCTCGTGCGTCAGCCCGCCGGCGAGCACCACCACATGACGGTCGGTCATCCGTTGTCCTGCCTCTCGTCCGTCGATGTCTGCTGCGCGCTGTTCCGGTCCGGGACCGGCACCTTCAGTAGATGTCCGGGGAGGGCGAGGACGGGCCCCGATTGGCGGGCCGTGGAGACAGCGCCGCGTGGCCGGCTGCGCCGAACGTCCGCATGACGTCGAGTTCGCTGTCCAGCACAGCGGCCAGCCGCCGGACACCCTCGACGATCCGTTCCGGAGTGGGAAAGCAGAACGACAGCCGCATCTGCCGGGAACCGAAACCGTCTGCGTAGAAAGCGGTTCCGGGAACGTAGGCGACGCGCGCGGTGACCGCTCTGGGCAACATCGCCGCCGTGTCGAAGCCCTCCGGCAGGGTGACCCAGACGAAGAAGCCGCCGTCCGGCCGGGTCCAGGTGGTGCCCGCGGGCATGTGCAACTCCAGCGCCGTCAGCATGGCGTCCCGGCGTTCGGCGTAGGTCTGCCGGTAGGCCTTGACCTGGCCGAGCCAGTCGAAATTGGCCAGGTAGCGGGACACCATCATCTGGTTGAACACCGGCGGATTGAGCGTCGCACTCTCGTTGGCCAGCACCAACTTCTCCCGGACGGCGTGCGGTGCGAGCACCCAGCCGACCCGCAGTCCCGGAGCGAAGGTCTTGGAGAACGAACCGAGGTAGATCACGTTCTCGGCGTCGTCGGCACGGATGGCGCGGCGGATCTTGTCGTCGAAACCCAGCAGGCCGTAGGGGTTGTCCTCGAGGATCGGGAAACCGGCGTCCCGGCAGATCCGGGCCAGCTCCAGACGCCGACTCTCCGACAGGGTCACCCCGGCCGGATTGTGGAAGTTGGGGATCGTGTAGAGGAACTTGATGCGGCGGCCGGCCGCGCGGCAGGTGTCGATGGCCGCCGACACCGCCGACGGGATCAGCCCGTCGGCGTCCATCTCGATGTGCACGATGCTGGCCTGATAGGAGGCGAAGGTGGTCAGGGCACCGACATAGGACGGCGCTTCGGCCAGGATGACGTCGCCCGGATCGCAGAACACCCGGGTGACCAGGTCGAGCGCCATCTGGGAGCCGACGGTCACCGTGACGTCGTCGGGGTGGGCGCGGATGCCTTCGACCGCCATCACCTGGCAGATCTGCTCCCGGAGTTCGGCGATGCCCTGGCCGGACCCGTACTGCAACGCCTGGAGACCGTCCTGGGTGATGAGCTGCGCAGCCTGCGCGGCGATGCCGTCCAACGGCAGCGACTGCAGGTACGGCATTCCGCCGGCCAGCGACACCACCTCCGGCCGGTTGGCGACTGCGAACAGCGACCGCACTGCCGAAGCTCGCATGCCAGCGGTGCGCTGTGCATACAAGGGCATGTGTCGGTCCAGGCTGTTCCCGGTCATGCGGCATCCTCACGGGTGGCCGCCGCCGGGCTCGAGCTGGGACGGGAATGCGCAGGACTGCGCAGCACCGGGACGGATTGCGCTGATCCTACCGTTGCTGCCGTGCCTGTCCGGATGCTCCACGCCCTGCCTCCCCGGCCCGGGGAGAACCTTTCGACGCGGTCCTCGCGAAGCCCGCTGAAGTGCGCGGATGCCTTTGATATGAGCGGCGCCTTTGCCATGCTTCGGGCATGACGAAACACCTGGAAGCACCGTTCGTGATCGACAAGTGGGAGGGCGCCGCCATCGACACCGTCGAGGACGGACCGGAACTCGGGCAGGCGGTGCTGGCCAAGACCTACACCGGTCCCGACCTGGCGGGTACGGCTTCGGGTCACGCGGTGACGACCC
>CAXSEW010000625.1:0-2593 GCA_964236185.1 uncultured Nakamurella sp.
GGCGCGGCCCTCCGACGCCGTCGCGCTTGCTGTCCGCGCCGGTATCCCGGTGTTCGTCGACGACGCCGTCCTCGCCGAGGCCGGCGTGGTGGTCCCCGACGACGCCGACGAGGAAGCCGACGAACTGGCCGGCGAAGAGGGCGAGCCGGAGGACGCCGAAGACGAGGTGGAGCGGTTCCGCGAGTTCCTGGACTCGGTTTCGCCGGAGGATTTCGACAAGTCCTGACCCCGCGTCGACGCGGTCGGGCAGGCGCGTCGGCGACGTCGGGTCCGGACACGCCGCGGCGCTCGTTGACCGACCGGCTCCTCACGCCTACCGTCAGCAGAGTTCCGCGCTTGTGATTCGCCCCGGCCCGATGCCGCAGGCGCCCATGACACGGCATTCGCGGGCAGGATCTTGATCGAAGAAGTGCTCCGGACCCGGGGTGCGAAGGACGTGGAGGCGGTGCAATGCGCGAAAGCGAGCAGGGCGCGCTGTTCCCCGACTCCTCAGTGCCTGACGAGTACGTCGGCTACCGCGGTACCACCGCGTGCCAGGCGGCTGGCATCACCTATCGCCAACTCGACTACTGGGCCCGGACTTCCCTGGTGGTGCCAACGGTCCGTGACGCCACCGGCTCCGGTACGCAGCGGCTGTATTCCTTCACCGACATCCTCGTGCTCAAGGTCGTCAAACGGCTGCTGGACACCGGGGTGTCGTTGCAGAACATCCGGGTGGCCGTCGAGCACCTCCGCAAGCGCGGCATCGAGGATCTGGCCGGCGTCACCCTGTTCTCCGACGGCGCGACGGTGTACGAGTGCACCTCCGCCGAGGAGATCGTCGATCTGCTGCAGGGCGGTCAGGGTGTCTTCGGCATAGCAGTCGGCGGCGCCATGCGCGAGGTCACCGGCACGCTCGCCGCTTTCGCCACCGAGCGGGTCGACGGCGATCGCGTCGTCCCCGTTGCGCACGACGAGCTGTCGCGCCGCCGCCAGGCCCGCACTGCAGGCTGACTTCTTTCCCTGGCGTCACCTCCACGCCAGGGCCCTGCGCCTCGATGGTGAGCCTTGCTAGTAATGAGGTAACCTAACGATATGGCTCAGAGCTCGATCCGGACAGACGTGGCGGTCGCGGAACCCGCGGTTGTGCCGGTCGAGGACATTGCAGCGCTGCGCGGAGCGGTATTGATTCTGGCTCGCCGGCTCCGCCACCAGCAGGCGGGCGACGAGCTGTCCCCGTCCGAGGCCGCCGTGATGGGCCGGGTCGGCCGGGCCGGCCCGATGACGCCCGGGCAGCTGGCCAGATCCGAGCACGTCCAGCCGCCGTCGATGACCAGGATCATCGAGCGACTGGAGGCCCGCGGCTTCCTGGACCGGACGCCCGATCCGGACGACCGTCGTCAGGTGCTGGTGTCCAGGACCGAGGCGGGCAATGACTTCGTCGAACGGTCGCGGGCGGTCCGCACCGCCTGGCTGACCCAGCAGATGTCGAAACTCGAACCCGACGACCAGAGAACGATTGCTGCGGCCACCGCGGCGTTGACCAGATTGGCAGAACTCGCGTGAGCCGCCCCACCCTGCATCGCCCTCGACCGTCCACCGGATCCAGCACAGCGGGGACCCTCACGTCGAGAACGCAGCCGGACAAGGTGGCGACGTTCGCCGCGCTGTCGGTCCGCAACTACCGGTTGTTCTTCATCGGCCAAGGCATCTCGAACACCGGAACCTGGATGCAGCGGATCGCCCAGGACTGGCTCGTCCTGCAGATCACCGACTCGCCATTGGCCGTCGGCATCACCACCGCCCTGCAATTCCTGCCGATGTTGATGTTCGGACTGTGGGGCGGCCTGATCGCCGACCGCTACCCCAAACGCCGGTTGCTGCTGATGACGCAGACCTGCATGGGATTGCTGGCCACCACGTTGGCCATCCTCACGCTGACCGGTCGCATCCAGGTCTGGCACGTGTACCTGATCGCGTTCGGACTCGGTCTGGCGACCGTCGTGGACAATCCGGCGCGGCAGACGTTCGTCAACGAGATGGTGCCGCACGAGTTAATCCGCAATGCCGTCGGTCTCAACTCCGGCAACTTCCAGCTGGCCAGGATGACGGGACCGGCGATCGCCGGCGTGCTGATCGCGGCGGTCGGCTCGGGCTGGGCGTTCGGCATCAATGCGCTGACCTACCTGGCAGTGCTGACCGGCCTGCTGCTGATGCGGACCTCCGAGCTGCAGCCTCAGCCGGTCCGCGAGCGCGGCCCGGGCCAGATCCGCGAGGGCCTGCGGTACGTCCGGAGCCAGCCCCAGCTGCTCTGGCCGATCATCCTGGTCTTCTTCATCGGCACCTTCGGCTACAACTGGGCGATCATCCTCTCGGCCTACACCCGCAACGTCTTCCACTCGGGGGCAGACGTCTACGGGCTGTTGAACACGGCCATCGCGGGCGGCTCGGTCGTCGGTGCGCTGCTCGCGGCCCGGCGCACCACCAGCCGGCTCGCGATTCTCTTCGGTACTGCCATCGGGGTCGGCGTGTTGCTGGTCCTGGTCGGCCTGACGCCCTGGTTCTGGCCGTTCACCGGGCTGCTGGTGCTCACCGGGCTGCTGTCGGTCACCTT
>CAXSEW010000626.1:0-2590 GCA_964236185.1 uncultured Nakamurella sp.
CCGTGGAGTGATCATCATCCTCGCCGTCGCGCTCGCCAGACGAAAATAGCGCCCTCCCCGTCAATCCCAGCTGCCCCGACCAGGTAACGATTCAAGGCGAGAAATCCTTCGATCGGCGAGAGGAAAATTCGTGGACCGCATCAGGTCCGGCATCATCGGCACCGGCTTCATCGGCGGTGTACACGCCGTAGCCGTCCGGGCCGCGGGCGGCGTTGTGCAAGCCGTGGCGTCCGCCAACCCCGACAAGGCCAAGAGCGCCACGGACGCCTGGCACGCAGAGCACACTGCGAATTCAGGTCTGGACCTGATAGCTCGGGACGACATCGACGTCGTACACATCTGCACCCCGAACGCCACCCACGCAGAACTCGCGCACGCCGCCATCGCCGCCGGCAAGGCCGTCGTCTGCGAGAAGCCCCTGGCGATCGACCCGGACAGCGCAACCGGTCTGGTTGATCATGCCGCCGATCAAGGTGTGGTGACTGCGGTCCCGTTCGTCTACCGGTATTACCCGACGGTGCGCGAAGCACGGGACCGGATCAGCCACGACGAGGCCGGCCGGCTGTGGCTGCTGCACGGTTCCTACCTGCAGGACTGGTTGTCAGGTCGGCAGGTCTCCAACTGGCGGGTCGATCCCACACTCGGTGGCACATCCCGCGCCTTCGGAGACATCGGGGTGCACTGGTGTGACTTGATGGAATTCGTCACGGGGCATCGGATCACCAGGCTCGTTGCGCACTGGGCGAACGCCTACAGCGAGCGGCCGTCGCTCTCGAACTATCCGGGTGAGGGTTCCGCGCCGGTCGCCACCGAGGACGGTGCCGTGGTCACCTTCGAAACCGATCGGGGCGCAATTGGTTCGGTGGTGGTCAGTCAGGTTTCGCTCGGACGAAAGAACCGCCTGTGGTTCTCCTTCGACGGCGCGGACGCCGCCTACGTCTTCGACCAGGAACTGCCGGACAGCCTCTGGGTCGGTGGTCTGCGCGAGAACCACGTAGTTTCAAAAGGCCCGGATACACTCTCGGTCGCAGCCGGCCGCTACGCCCGGCTGCCGACCGGCCATCCGCAGGGCTATCAGGATTCGTTCACCGCCTTCATCGGCGATGTGTACGCGGCAGTTGGCGGTGAGCAGCCGGATGGGCTACCCACTTTCGATGCCGGCCTGCGGGCCACCAGGATTACCGCAGCTGTTGTCGAGTCCGCGCGGAGTGGGAACTGGGTGAAGGTCGCCGAAGGTCCCTGACCTGTTGCGCACCCTGCCCCCAAAAATGCACCTTGACGACTGAACGCAGAACAGCACGGGAGAAAGGGAATCGATGACCAGCTTCTTCGATCCACACCAGCGGGCCACCATCGCCGCGGCGATGGCGCGCATGATCCCGACGACAGACACCCCGGGTGCCGCCGAGGCGGGCACCATCGACTTCCTGGACGGCTACCTGGCCGGGATCGACCGGATCTACGCCAAACCGGACGGCAGCGGATTCGAGGTGCTGAGCGGACGGCGCGCGCAGGCCTGGCAGCGGCGGATCGACATCCTGCGCGTCACGTATGTCGAAGGCATCTCCGATCTCGATCGGCACAGCCGGGATACGCATGGCCAGCCGTTCATCGACCTGGATGCCGACCAGCAAGATGGCATCCTCACGGCTCTCGAACGCCCCGGTGAGGAGGCAGCGATGAACGCCTCGCAAGCCGTCATGGGTTTCGGTCCCGTGGAGCCGGCGCTGCAACAGGCCAGCGTGGAAATCTCGCTGAGCTTCCTCGCACTTCTGGCCCTTCACACCAGGCAGGGCTTCTACGCTGACCCGATCTACGGCGGCAACCGCGGTCACGTCGGCTGGGAGACCATTGGTTTCCCCGGACCGAGCTCACTTGCCGAAGTGCACACCGGCCGTTACACCGTCCTCGAGTACTTCGCCGAGGGCACCCACGAACAGGAAATGGAGATCAGCCATGCCCGCACGCAAGCCTGAGCGCACCGACGTCTGCATCGTCGGCGCCGGAGCGTCCGGAGCGGCCGCGGCGAAAGTGTTGACAGAGCGAGGGTTTCGCGTTGTCGCCCTGGAACGCGGCCCCTGGCGCACCAAGGAGACCTTCGGCGGCGACGAACTGGCCAACGTCAACCGGTACAACCTATGGCCGGACCCGCTGCTGAACCCGCGTACTTACCGGCAGTCCGCTGATGAGGAGGCAGCAGTCGACCTGTTCTGCCCGGTCCCGCAGATGGTGGGCGGCGGCACAGTGCACTGGCAGGGCTGGCTGCCGCGGTTCACGCCGGAGGATTTCCGGCTGCACTCGATCGTCGGCGACCTGCCAGGCGCGTCTCTCGCCGATTGGCCCATCAGCTACGACGACCTGGAGCCTTACTACACCAAGGTGGAGTGGGCGTTCGGAGTGTCCGGTCTGGCCGGTGCGAATGCCTATGAGGGGCCGCGAAGCGCGGGCTACCCCTGCCCGTCGCTG
Organism: uncultured Nakamurella sp.; assembly: GCA_964236185.1. Taxonomy (GTDB): domain Bacteria; phylum Actinomycetota; class Actinomycetes; order Mycobacteriales; family Nakamurellaceae; genus Nakamurella. The sequence continues at coordinate 2,467 of CAXSEW010000626.1, forward strand.
CCGCTGTCCAGATACGCGCAGAAGTTTCCCCAGGTCACAAGAGAGTTGGGCTGGAATTCTTTCCTGACCCCACAGTCCGCGTTGTCCCTTCAGCACCACGTCCGTCCGGCGACGGTGCTGAGTG
>CAXSEW010000627.1:0-2587 GCA_964236185.1 uncultured Nakamurella sp.
ACTGCGCCAGAGTCGGGGCGCTGAATGCGGCCGCCAACAGCGCGTCCCCGCATTGGCCGTCGGCGAGCACCAGCGCGCGAACTTCGGAGGCTTCGACCGTGGTCAGTCGCTGTCTCATCGTGCTCAACAGTGCTGCCACATCTCCGGATACCACCTCGAGCAGTCCGGTACCTCGCCGGCTGACCGGGAGGCCGAGATCGGTGAGCGTGGCCTGGAGCACGGAGCGGGTGTGGCTGACGCTGGTGGACAAGAGCAGCCGCGTACCGACACCAGCGTCCTCGACTCGCCTGCACGGACATTGAGACCGATCCGTCATCCGCGCGCTCCTCCCTGCAACCAGCACCTGCCCACCCCAACCCGAGTATGCCCCCTGACCGGTTGCGACGCAGGCGATCGGCTTCCAGCGCGGCAGGCAGCTCGTCGGTGTTCCGTCAGCACGCCGGTGTCGCGGTGTCGGTCTGCGGATCCGCCCGCCGGCGGGGCCACGCGCGGCTCAGCTGCCGGACACCTCGAACTCGCCCAGAGTGTCCCAGTGATCTCCGGGCATCACGACGTTGCGAACCTTCGGCGTGTCGAGAAGGTACTGCGGCAGATCGGCTTGCGCCTTCTTGAAATGAGCCGAGGTGACGTGCGCCTCGGCGGCGTCCTCCTGGAACGCTTCGATGAGCACGAACTCGGTGGGGTCCTCGACGCTGCGGGACCATTGGTAGAAGATGTTGCCCGGCTCGCCCCGGGTGCCGGCGGTGAAATCCTTGGTCAACTCGACCCACCGGTCGGCGTACTCGGGCTTCACCTTCCACTTGACGCAGATGAAGATCATCGGTGCTCCTTCAGGTCGGCAGTACGGGACCGGTCGACCTGCGGCAGGCCAGGCCGGCCAGCAGATCCCGGCCGCATCGTGCCATGCCTGCCGCGGCCGCACGAGCGGGGGACTGGTCGGCGACCGGTTGTGCTCGTATTGTGGGCCAGGTCACCGTTCCGCTAGCACACAGGAGTGCATAGATGGCCGACGCGCCCACGACCGTTGCTTCCCCAGCCACCATTTCCCCGCAGAGCCGCCGCACGTTGATCCGGCTGCTCCGGGTTGCCTACCCGCACGCGTCATTCCCGGACGGTCCGTACGAGCGAACTGCCGATGCCGTCATCGACAAGGTCGACGGGTCGGTGTTCCAGGCGCTGAGCCTGGTGCACGGGCTGGCCTCACTGGACGGCGCCGGAGCGACCGGCAAGGACTTCGTCGACCTGGACGACGCCGCGGCTTATTCGCTGCTCCGCCAGGTGGAGGGTGCGGACTTCTTCAAGCTCGTCCGCAGCGTGGCCGTGGTCAGCCTCTACAACGACCAGGAGACCTGGGCGCTCCTGGGCTACGAAGGTTCTTCCTACGAACACGGTGGTTACCTGCACCGAGGTTTCGACGACCTGGACTGGCTGCCGACACCCCGCATCGAGGAATACGACGGACCCGAGGAATTCGTTGAAGTGGCCCCCCATGACAGACCGGCAACCAACGACGGGCCGGCAATGAACGACGTACCGGCAACCGGAGGATCGAAATGACCAGCGCAGAGACCGATTGGCAGCACGGCGCGGCAGAGGGCAGCAAGATCGGAAACCAGCAGGGCAAGCGTATCGAGGAGAACGACGAAGTCGTCGTCATCGTCGGCTCCGGCGCCGGCGGCGGCACCATCGCCTATGAGCTCACCGCTCGCGGAATCCCGTGCGTGGTACTGGAAGCCGGGCCGTTCCTCAAGCCGGAGGACTACGAGAACGACGAGTGGGCAGCGTTCGGCCAGATGGCCTGGCTGGACCACCGCACGGCGTCCGGCCCCTACCGGGTGGCCCGCGACTTCCCCAACCTGCCGGCCTGGATCGTGAAGGCTGTCGGCGGCAGCACCACCCACTGGTCCGGTGCGACACCTCGGTTCCGCGCGCACGAATTCCAGACGAAGACCTACTACAGCACCGTCCAGGGTGCCAACCTGCTGGACTGGCCGATCACCCTCGCCGAACTGGCGCCTTACTACGACCGCGCCGAGATCGCCATCGGCTCCACCCACCGGCACGGCCTGCCCGCTCTGCCCGCCAACAACAACTACAAGGTGTTGGCGAACGGCGCGCAGAAGGTCGGCTACCAGTTCTACGCCACCGGCCCGTACGGCACCAACGCCGAGCCCTACGACGGGCGCCCCGCCTCGGTGCAGGACGGCTTCAACTTCCAGGGCGACAAGCACACGTCGAAGTGGAGTACTGCCGTCCGGGAGATCCCGCGGGCGGTCGCCACCGGCCTCTGCGACCTGCGGCCGGAGTCGCACGCCGTGCAGGTCACCCACGACGCAAGCGGCCGGGCCAACGCGGTGCTCTACCTGGACAAGGCGGGGAACCTGCACCGGCAGGCAGCCTCCGCGGTCTGCGTGGCCGGCAACTCGATCGAATCGCCACGGCTGCTGCTGCTCTCGGCCAGCGCGCTGCACCCGGACGGGTTGGCCAACTCCTCGGGCCAGGTCGGCCGGAACTACATGCGGCACACCACCGGATCGGTGTACGCGCGGTTCGACTCACCGGTGCACATGTACCGCGGCGAGACGAT
>CAXSEW010000628.1:0-2582 GCA_964236185.1 uncultured Nakamurella sp.
CGGGAAGGTGCGCAGGTGGTGGTCGCGGACACCACTGCCGGTCCCGACCGGGTCGGAGCTGTCCGCTATCAGGTGCTGTGCCGCCGGCATCACCGCACCGGCGACCTCGGGCCCGACTCCGACACCGCTCCCCTGCCGATGAACGACTGAACCCGGCGCTCCGCTGAAGATCTACCTCGAACGTCGGCACCTCGATCGTTGGCTGTGCTCCCGGTCACCTCTGGACCGTCAATCCTGGTGGTCTGCCGAACCCGCTCGGCCAGGTGCGCTAGCCTGACAAGCCTCCGGACTACCGGCTGGTAGCAGAACATCCTCGTTCGTGCAGCCGACGTCGGCCAGGTCACACCCGATTGGCTGCCGTCCACCACGCCAGCGGGAACGAAGACATGCATGACGGCGTTACTACCCAGTAGCGCCCCCGCAGGGGTAGCACGCCTGGGGTTTCGATCCCGGTCCCGACATTCCGCGGTTCGCGAGATGACGGACGAACGCCAGAAAGGAACACCATGGCTGACCGCGTACTGCGCGGAAGTCGCCTCGGCAGCACCAGCTACGAGGCTGATCGCAATCACGACCTGGCCCCCCGCCGAACGGCGACCTTCCGCTGCCCGCGGGGCCACGATTTCACCGTGCCGATGGCCGACGAGGCCGAGGTACCCGCCGCCTGGGACTGCCGCATGCACGGACTCGAGTCCGCGCTGATCGACGGTTCCGCGCCGGAGGGCAAGGCCGTCAAGCCGCCGCGCACCCACTGGGACATGCTGCTGGAGCGCCGGTCGATTCCTGAGCTGGAAGAGATCCTCGGCGAGCGGCTGGCCGCACTCAAAGCGCGTCGTACGGCCTCCTGACATCGAGTCGGCCCCGGATCCACAAGAACCCCGTACCTGCCAGGTGCGGGGTTCTTCCGTCTGAGCGTCCTTTGCTCTGCTCGGGCCGACGCGCGGGTTTGGATCGTCGGACGGCACAGGTCAGGGGCGCCGGCCGGCCGGCACCGACGGTGCGGTGCGTCGGCCGATCAGCCCGGTGACCTGCTGCCACCGGTGGCGAAGACCCCAGAGCGGAATCTTGACCAGCGCCTCGCGGACGATGCTGCCACTCATCTTCGATACGCCGATCTCTCGCTCGGTGAAGGTGATCGGCACTTCCACCACCCGGAATCCGCCCAGGATCGCCCGCCAGGCCAGATCGATCTGGAACACGTATCCGTGCGAGGCCACCTCGTTCAACGGGATCGCCCGGATGACGGCGGCCCGGTAAGCGCGATAACCAGCGGTGATGTCCTTGACGTCGACGCCCAGCGCCAGGCGCGAGTACAGGTTGGCGCCACGGGACAGCGCCAGTCGACGCAGCGGCCAGTTCACCACCGCACCACCCCGCACGTAGCGCGATCCGATCACCAGATCCGCGGAGTCCATCGCCCCCAGCAGCCTGGGCAGCTGTTCGGGCGCATGCGAACCGTCGGCGTCCATCTCCACCAGTACATCGAAGCCGTGGTCGAGGCCCCAGTCGAAGCCGGCGAAGTACGCCGGGCCCAGTCCCTGCTTCTCCGTGCGGTGCAGCACGTCGATGCCGTCGTCGGAGGCCGCGCGCTGGTCCGCGATGTCCCCGGTACCGTCTGGGCTGCCGTCATCGACGACCAGCACGTGCGCCCCGGGCACCGCCGCGCGCAACCGGTCCAGGATCAGCGGCAGGTTGTCGCGCTCGTCGTAGGTCGGCACGATAACCAGCACCCGGTCGACGCTGCCCGGGGGGATCCGGGCAGGCTCGACCTCATGGGGGGAACTGGTGTCAGCGGGGCTCACAGTTTGCTTCTCCTTCTCCGGCCGATCGACCGGCCGTGGAACGCCCTGGGTGTGCATCCGATGCAGAACCGGGGGACGGTGCTGATGGTCAATCTGTCAATCTAGAGTGCGGCGGCTGCCGGCGATGACCGGTTCACCGGTGGCCGGCGGGGTGGCGTCGCTCGGTGGCCGGCCGCGGCGAGCCCGCTCCCGGAGGGTGACGACCGCCAGGGCCAGCAGCACCGCGATGGTGATCGCCCACTCGACGTATCCACCGATGATCGTGCCCGGCGTCGCTGCGGAGATCAGCGGCACGGTGGGCGTCAGGTAGCCGGCGGTGAACAGGCCGATGCGCGACTCCACGCTCCCGTCGGGCCGGATGACCGCGGAGACGCCGCTGGTCGAGGAGATCAGCACCTCGCGGCCGTGCTCGACGGCCCGTACCCGGCTCATCGCCTGCTGCTGGTAGGTCTCGTTGGTGTATCCGAAGGTGGCGTTGTTGGTCTGCACCACCAGCACCTGGGCGCCGCCGTTGACGACGTCCCGCACGATGCCGTCGTACACCACCTCGAAGCAGATCACGTCGCCGATCTGTACCCCACCGACGTCGAGGTTGCCGGGCCGGGTACCCGGCAGGAACGCGCCCTGCTGCAGGTCGACCTTGTCCGAGAACAACCGGAAGAACGAGCGGTAGGGCATGTACTCGCCGAACGGCACCGGGTGCATCTTGCTGTACGTCTGGTCGGACAGCTTGGCCGCCGGCCCGGTGGTCGGGTCCCAGACGATGCCCATGTTGTAGTT
>CAXSEW010000629.1:0-2582 GCA_964236185.1 uncultured Nakamurella sp.
CCAGCGTTGCCGCGCAACCGTCCGGAACAGCACTTGGGCGGTCAACACTGGGCGAAACGCAATTCTGGACAACTGAACGTGAGGTTTTCCGTGATCGCACCGACGCTCCCCGCCGGGCACCTACCCACCACCGCCGCACCGCCGGCCGAAGCTGCACCTGCCCGTCTGTCCGCCGCCGGATGGTCCCGGTGACGCCGCTCGCGGTGATCTCCATCCGGACGGCCCGCCGCAAACTGTCCTACGAAACCTGGCATGGGATCCATCTGCTCACCTATCTCGCCTCGCCCGGCCTTTCCATCTCGGTCAGGGCCACGCTGCGCGAAGAGGTTTCAGCTTCTGACCGTCCTCGACGGCCGCCGGGTATGCGACGGCACCTGCCGGCACCGGGAGCACTACCCAAATCCAGGCCGGCTCCAACTGTCCTCTTACCTAGCGCTGCCAGCCTGGGACAGGAACCACAATGACGCATCGAGAAGGAGAGCCGTGCGCGACCATCGCATTGCCGACAGCACAAGGCTTTGTCGTCAGGGACATGTCGTCCAATTGCTGCGCCGCTCGGCACTCGTGTCCAGCCACTCCGGCGGTACCGCATGAGTACATCGACGGCGACTTCGCCGCGGGTCGCGGCGGACGTCACAGTCAGGACCGGTCGTTACCGATTGGATGCGGGAGTCCGACTGGCCGCGCTGGTCGGGCTCTGGTCGAGTCTGCTGCTGGTGACGTATTGGTGGGCGACCGGCGGTGGCATCGGTGACCTCACCGGGTGGGAGACCGGGCTCGACTCCACTGGGCGGCTCACCGGCCTCCTCGCCTCGGTGCTGCTACTCGTGCAGGTGCTGCTCATGTCCCGGCTCCCGCTGCTCGAGCACGCCTTCGGCCAGGACCGCATCGCCCACATCCACCGTCTCGTCGGATTCACCTCGTTCAACCTGATGCTCGCGCACATCGTGCTGATCACCTGGGGCTACGCCGCCGGAAAGCTAACCCGCACACCCGCGACCCTGTGGGACCTGACCCTCCACTACCCGGGCATGCTGCTTGCCGCCGCCGGAACCATCTGCCTGATCCTCGTCGTCGTCACCAGCATCAAAGCGGCCCGCCGCACACTCCGGTACGAGTCATGGCACCTACTGCACCTGTATGCCTACCTCGGTGTCGGACTAGCGCTGCCACACCAACTGTGGACCGGGCAGGACTTCCTCGCATCCACCGCCCGCACCGTTTTCTGGTGGACTTCGTGGGCCGCGGCCATTGCAGCGGTGTTCATCTGGCGGCTGGCGCTGCCGCTGTGGCGCAGCGCACGCTACCGGATCCGCGTGAGCTCCGTTGTCGCGGAGGGCGACGGCATGGTGTCGGTCCACATGTCGGGGTCCGGTGCGCGCCTACGGGCGGAGGCAGGCCAGTTCTTCAACTTCCGCTTCCTGAACGGACCGGGGTGGACCCACGCCCATCCGTACTCCCTGTCCGCCGCCCCCGGCCAACACAGCCTGCGGATCACCGCCAAGATCGTCGGCGACGGCAGCGCAGCCCTGCGCGCACTGCACCCCGGTACCAGAGTGCTGGTCGAAGGCCCCTACGGCCGGCTCAGCGCCCGGGCCCGGACGCGCCCGCGCGTCGCCCTCATCGGCGCCGGCGTCGGCGTCACCCCGCTGCGTGCGCTGGCCGAGGCCCTCGCCTACGCGCCCGGCGAGGCGGTGCTGCTCTACCGATTCACCGGTCACCCGCTATTCGAATCCGAACTCCGCCAACTCGCAGCCCAACGCGGACTCCAAATACTGATGCTGCCCGGACACCGCCGCGCCGCCGGATCATGGCTCGGCCCAGGCGTCGGACCGGTCGACGACCGGACCGCCCTCACCTACTGGGTACCCGACATCGCCGACCGCGACGTGTACGTCTGCGGCCCGCAGCCGTGGGCCGACGACGTCCGCCGCACCACCACGTCCGCCGGGCTCCCCGCTGGCCGCTTCCACGTCGAAAGCTTTGGTTGGTAATCACAATGAAGCGCATCGTCCTGTTTGTGATGAGCACCCTCACCATCGTGGTGCTGCTCTTCGGGTACCACACCTCGACCTCCTCGAAGGCCGCCGGGGGGGAGACGTCATTCATTTCGACTGCGCAACCCGGAAATTCGGCGACTTCGTCGAGCTCCGGGGCTAATGCCGCGGCGCCGACCGCCGGCATCACAGTTCCGACCACTACAGCCACCACCGCGTCGCCGACCGCCAGGCCGACGACCAGCGCCGCCACCAGTACGAGCAGCTCGTCGGCCGCCGCGCCCACCACTTCGGTCAGCACCACCCCTTCCGCAGCGTCCCCGACGACCGCTGCCGGTAGCACCACCGCGAAGGCGACGACGAGCACCGTCACCGGCGACGTCGCGGACACCCGTTGGGGTCCGGTCCAGGTGCAGTTGACGGTGGTGAACGGCAAGATCACCAGTGTTGCGGTCGTGCAGTACCCGAACGGCAACGGCCGCGACCAGGAGATCAACGCCACCGCCCTACCGATCCTGGTGCAGGAAACGATCAGTGCCCAGAGCGCCACGATCGACATGGTCAGCGGTGCCACCGTCACCAGCG
>CAXSEW010000630.1:0-2581 GCA_964236185.1 uncultured Nakamurella sp.
CAGCAATCCCCGGAGGTGACCGTCGCTTCATCGATCCGGAGGGAAAATGATGACGTCAACGTTGTGTGCCCCTACGACGCCCGTGGCCCAGTCCGCTGTGGCGAGTGCGGCCCAGCAGCTGACCTCGACCTTGCGCATGGTGACGCTGATTCCGGCCCACAACGAATCAGCCGACATGGCAGCGACCATCGAGGCCCTGCTGCAGCAGCAGCGCCGGCCGGATCTGGTCGTCGTCATTCCCAACGGGTGCACCGACGACACCGCAGCCATCGCCCGGCGTTACCCGGTCACCGTGCTGGAACTCCCGGTGCTGGCGCACAAGAAATCCGAAGCGCTCAACATCGCCTGGCAAAGATACTGCCAGGACGCTGATGTCGTCATCTGCCTGGACGGTGACACTGTTCTTCCCCCGAACGCGGTACGCGATTGGGAACAGGAATATCTGCTCGACCGTGACAGATGCACCACCGACAACAACAACCGCCCGCTCGGCGGTTCCTCGAGCAAGTTCACGATGCTCGGTGATCAATTCCTGACCAGGCTCCAGCGCGCCGAATTCGCCCGCTGGACCGACACGGCGCTACGCCGCGGCTGGACCAGCGTGCTGGCCGGCACCGGCTGTGCAATTTCCGGCGATGCGCTGAGAACGGTTGCGGCGCAGAATGACCGGGAGGGCCCGTGGACCTACACCAGCCAGGTGGAGGATTTCGAATTGACCTACGCCATTCGTCGGTTGGGCTACCGCTGCCAGGTCTCACCGCAGGTTCGCGCCTACACCGATTCGATGAAGAGCGTCAGTGCACTGTGGGGCCAGCGGATGAAATGGCAGTGCGGCACCGTCGAGGACCTCATGTCCATCGGCGTCAATCGCCTCACCCTGGTCGACTGGTGGCAGCAGATCGCCGGCCTCGGCGCTGCTCTGTCACGATTGTTGTGGGTTGTCGTGGTCATTGCACAGATCGGGCTGGGCCAATTCCACATCGTGCTCTTCTGGTGGCTCGTTCCGGTACTGTTCGCCGCTGTCGATGTCAAAGCGGCCCTGCGGATCCCGCACCGCGACCGGAAGGATGTGTTGCTGGCGGCGCTGCTGCTGCCCGCGGAATTCTTCGCCTGGCTGCGCGCCGGCTGGTTCCTCGCCGCCTGGTTCGACGTCTTGAAGAGCAAGGTCACCGGCAATCGCAAGGATCGCTGGAAGATGCAGTACAAGGCCGAAGGGCTGACCGGCTGACGCCGGCGCAACAAATCGATTCGATCGTCCCCCGAACCGAACCACAAATAGGAGAGATGACAAATGTACGGAACAAATGGCGTCATCGGCGGCAGCAGCCTGGCGATGACCGGCCTGTCGGTCGGCAGTTATCTGCCGTCGGCCATCGGTCTGCTGTTCATGGGTGGTGCGCTGCTGGCGTTCGTCCGCCGGAATCCCCGTCACGCCCCGTAGCCGACGGTTTTCGCCGGGTTGGGTCCCACTATCGCCGGGTGGCCAATGCGGCCGCAAATGCCGCGGTCGACGCGCTGGAACTGTCGAACCGCCAATCCGTTTCCTTGTTCAGCTCGAACCAGACGAATCCAGTCACGTCGGGTTGCGCCGAGAGGTAACCCAGCAGGTCCCGAATCCACGCCGGTTTCGAGCCGCCAGCTTCAGCTGCAGCTGTTTCCCCGATGGTGATCGGCTTGCCCGGCGCCAATGCGCGCAGTTCCGACAAGCCCTGACCGAACAACGTGCTCGGCGACGTCCAACTGCTCCAGCTCCGGGTTGTGCCCCAGTTGTATCCGTCCAGGGCCACCGCGTCGACGTAGGCGCGGCCCGGGTACAACGCCCCCAGGGCCACCGTGCCGGTCGGCGGCGTATTCGGGCTCCACATCCAGGACACGTTGGTCGCCCCGGCGGCAGCGACGACATCATGCACGTGTCGCCAGGCGCGGACGTAGTCGCCAGGGCCGTTGCTGTTGACACCTTCGGCCCAGGGGTACCACGAGCCATTCATCTCATGAGCGAAGCGCAGGGTGACCGGGCGTCCCCAGTTCCGCAAGCCGTTGGCAAAGGACCGGATGTAGGCGTCGTGGTCGCCGGCCGTGATGCGGTCGAGCGCGTAGGCCGGTTGGTCGATACCGCCGCCCCAGCGCCACGGCTCCCAGGTGATGATCGGGCTGGCGCCGCGGGAGGCCACGGCCTTCAATTCGGCCAGCGGTACGGACTGGGCGAAATCCTCGTACCACATCTCGATCGACGGACGCTCGCCCGCGGCCTGCGCGGCCGCCGTCATCGCCGAGGTGGCCAGCGGGCCGCCGTCGATCGTGAGGCCGTAACGCAGGCGGGTCGTCGCGGCACCTGCAGCGCTCGGCGAGGAAGCGACCACGGCCAGCGCCGCCACCAGTGCCACCACCACCGCAGTCATCACCGTGCGTACCAAGTGTCCGTTTCTCATGCACTCACAGTAAGCGGTATGTGCTGGTCAGGGAATCGCGAGGTGGGGTGAGATACTCGCGTCCACTCATGACGGAGAGTGACTATCTCGCTGGTCGAGCAGTGCGGGGCGGCGTTCCCTTCGGGCCGGCCCGCAGCGTCGATGGATTGATG
>CAXSEW010000631.1:0-2575 GCA_964236185.1 uncultured Nakamurella sp.
CCGGACAGGTGTTCGGGCCTGACGTCGTGCACTGGGCACCGCGGCGGCCCGGGCGGAAGGTGCAGATACGTGCGCGTGCTGGGCGTCGACCCCGGGTTGACCCGCTGCGGCATCGGGGTCGTCGACGGCGGGCCGGGGCTCCAGCCGACGCTGGTGCAGGTGCTGGTGCTGCGCACCCCGGCCGAGGACGACATCGCCCACCGGCTGCTCGCCGTTGCCCTGCGGGTCGAGGCGATGATGGACGAGCACCATCCGGACACCGTCGCGATCGAGCGGGTGTTCAGCCAGTCGAACGTCCGCACGGTGATGGGCACTGCTCAGGCCGCCGGGGTGGTGGCGCTCGCCGCGGCCCGCCGGAACATCCCGGTCGCGTGGCACACCCCGAGCGAGGTGAAGGCCGCGGTCTCGGGCAACGGCCGGGCGGACAAGGCCCAAGTGACCGCCATGGTCACCCGATTGCTGCGGCTCGACCTGGCGCCCAAGCCGGCCGACGCGGCCGACGCGCTGGCGCTGGCCATCTGCCATCTGTGGCGATCGCCCATGCAGGCCCGGCTCGCCGCCGCGCAGGCCCGCCCGACGGTGTCTGATCGAACGGCAGCAGTGTCGGTGGGGCCGGGCATGATGGGCCGATGATCGCTTCCGTTCGCGGCACCGTGACCGCGGTGACGCTGGACCAGGTGGTGATCGAGGTGGGCGGTGTCGGCCTGGCCGTGCGGGCGACCCCGTCGACGCTGGCCGGCCTGCGGCGCGGAGAGCAGGCGCGACTGGCCACCACGCTGGTCGTCCGGGAGGACTCGCTGACCCTCTTCGGATTCGCCTCGGACGCTGCGAAGGAGCTGTTCGAACTGGTGCAGTCGGTGTCCGGCGTGGGGCCGAAGATCGCCCTGGCGCTGATCGCCGTGCTGGAACCGGACGAACTCCGGCGGGCGCTGGCCTCCGGGGACTACGCCACGTTGACCCGGGCGCCGGGCATCGGCCGCAAAGGTGCGGAGCGGCTGGTACTGGAACTGCGCGACAAGGTCGGGGTGGTGCCCGGGGGAGTGCCGGCCGGACCGATGGCAGCGGCGGCCTGGCGGCCGAAGCTGTCCGAAGCCCTGGTCGGGCTCGGTTTCACCGTCAAGCAGGCCGACGACGCCATGACAACGCTGGCCTCCGACGGCGACGACCCGGCGGTGGCCGACGGCGACGTCGGCGTGCTACTGCGCCGGGCGCTCGGCTTGCTCGGGCGGCAGCGGTGACGGCGTCCGAGCCCGGCCCGCTGGATCCGCTCGAGCTGCCTGGTGACGCGGAGGTCGAGGCGTCGCTGCGGCCGCGGGACCTCACCGAGTTCGTCGGCCAGGTCCGGGTCCGGGAGCAGCTGGAGTTGGTGCTGTCGGCGGCGAAGATCCGCGGCGCCGTACCCGACCACATCCTGCTGGCCGGGCCACCGGGCCTGGGCAAGACGTCGCTGGCGATGATCATCGCGGCCGAACTGGGTGCCCCGATCCGGCTCACCTCCGGGCCGGCGCTGGAACGGGCCGGCGATCTGGCGGCGATGCTGTCCAATCTCGTCGAGGGAGACGTGCTCTTCATCGACGAGATCCACCGCATCGCCCGGCCCGCCGAGGAGATGCTGTACCTGGCGATGGAGGATTTCCGGGTCGACGTGATGGTGGGCAAGGGCCCGGGCGCGACCTCCATCCCGCTGGACATAGCGCCGTTCACGCTGGTCGGTGCCACCACCCGGTCCGGTCAGCTCACCTCGCCGCTGCGCGACCGGTTCGGCTTCACCGCGCACATGGAGTTCTACTCGCCGGCCGAACTGCTGCGGGTGATCACCCGGAGCGCCGGGATCCTCGGTATCGAGCTGCCCGCCGATGCCGGCGCGGAGATCGCCAAGCGGTCGCGCGGCACCCCGCGCATCGCCAACCGACTGCTCCGCCGGGTCCGCGACTTCGCGCAGGTCAGGGCCGGTGGGGTGGCCAACCTGCACGTCGCCCGGGCGGCGCTGAAGGTCTACGACGTCGACGAACTGGGCCTGGACCGGCTCGACCGCGCGGTGCTCGGCGCACTCTGCCGGTCCTTCGGCGGCGGACCGGTCGGGGTGAAGACCCTGGCCGTCGCGGTGGGCGAGGAATCGACCACGGTCGAGGAGGTCTGCGAGCCGTTCCTGGTGCGACTGGGCATGCTGGCGCGGACGGCCCGCGGACGGGTGGCGACGGAGCTGGCCTGGAAGCACATCGGGCTGACGCCCCCGACGACTCCGCCCCTCACCGGCACGCTGTTCGACGACGAGCTGTTCGACGGCGAGCTCTGAGTTGGCGCACGTCCGTATTCCAGCTGGTCACACTGTCGGCGTACGACGACGCCAACCGTGCGGGCGGTTGTTGGTGCGCGTCAATCGGACCGGCGTCCCGTACCCTGGGAGCCGTACTGGCGCGTCGGCAGGCGTTCGGTGGCCGGGCCCGGACAGCCCGTTACATACCGGGAACCATGCGGGTCGACCCGCTCCAGTCCCATCCCTTCAAAGGAGAAGCATGCAGAACTTCACGCTCTTGATCCTGATGTTCGGCCTGGTCGGCGTCATGATGGTCTT
>CAXSEW010000632.1:0-2570 GCA_964236185.1 uncultured Nakamurella sp.
CCTCGGGAAGGATGCGGATGTAGTGCTGCCGCATCTTGCCGCTGATGTGCGCCAGCACGCGGTGACCGTTCTCCAACTCCACTCGGAACATGGCGTTGGGCAGCGGCTCGACAACCCGGCCTTCCACCTCGATGGCGCCGTCTTTCTTGCCCATATCCTCCGCAATCCATTGCTGTTGTTACTGCAGGTCGTGCTCCTGCGCTGAACGGGCGCGGGCTCCTCGGGCACAGCAGAACCCCAATCGACAGGAAGTCGCTGGGGCTCGACGATCACTGCAACCACTACTGCGCTACCCCTGCCAGCGGTGGACAACGCTGGCGATGGGGCGGTGCATACGGTCGCGACAGATCATCGGCGCTCGTGGTAGGCATGTCGCACTCGAGGACGTGAAGCAGTTCGCGGCCATGACAAAGCAACACGACACGTACGCCGAAGACCAACTGTACGCCTGCTGGCCTGCAGTAACCAACTCCGCGGCGGAGCTGCAGCCGGCTCGGCCGAGCCGGAACGCGCGGCTGGATCTCAGTCCAGGGAGATGGGCGCGACGCCGAACGGCGCGAGCGCAGCGGCACCACGATCAGGTGCGGTGAGCACGGTGATGCCGTCGGAGCAGATGGCGATCGAGTGCTCGAAGTGGGCGGCCCGAGCGCCGTCCTTGGTCACCACCGTCCAGCCGTCGTCCAACTCCTTGGTGGTCGGCTTGCCCAGCGTCAACATCGGCTCGATCGCCAGCGCCATGCCCGGTGCCAGGCGCACGCCCTTGCCCCGTTTGCCCTGGTTCGGGATGAACGGATCCATGTGCATGGCCCGGCCGATGCCGTGGCCGCCGTAACCCGCAACCGATCCGTACCGCCGGCCGTCCTGCTCGCCCGAGTGCAGGCCGGACGTCTCGATGGCCCATGACACGTCGCCCAGCCGGCCGCCGGCCTTCGCCGCGGCAATCCCGGCCCACATCGCCCGCTCGGTGGCTGCCAGCAGGTCCACCTCGGCCATCGACGGCGGGGCCCCGACATGGACCGAGACAGCTGAGTCCGAATGCCAGCCGTCGAGGATGCAACCCGCGTCGATGGCCAGCAGGTCGCCTTCGGCCAGCACCCGGGAGCCGGGGATGCCGTGCACGACCTCGTCATTCACCGAAGCGCAGATGGTGGCCGGGAAACCTGCGTCGTCGTCGTGGGCGCCGTAGTGCAGAAAGTTGCTGGTCGCGCCCGCTTCGGCGATGACCGCTGCGACGGCGGCGTCCACCTCGCCCGTCGTGACGCCCGGGGCCACGGCAGCCAAACCGGCCCGGATCGCCCGGGCGAGGATCAGTCCGGACGCGCGCATCGCCTGCAGCTCACCGCGGGTCTTGAATTCGATCCCCCGGTCAGCCATGGCGGGTCGGCCGGGCAGCGCTCGAACCAGGACCCTTGGTCCGGCTCACGCGGACTGGACGCCGGTGTCACCGGCATCGTCCGGACGGGCGAGAGCTTCCCGGACCGCGGCCAGCAGGCGGTCGTGCACGTCACCGACTTCGCCGACTCCGTCGACGTGCACGACCCGGGGGCCGTAGTAGTCGATCAACGGGGTGGTCTCGCGGTGGTAGATGGCCAGTCGGCGGTTGATGGCCTCGACCGTGTCGTCGGCACGACCGCGGGCGAGCATGCGCTTCAACAGCACTTCATCCGGCGCCGTGAGCAGTACGACCACCTGGATCAGCGATTTCGTTCCGGTGAGCAGCTCCGACAGCCAGTCGGCCTGCTGGATGTTCCGGGGAAATCCGTCGAGCAGGAATCCGGGCTCGGCGTCGGGCTGGGCCACCCGGTCCGCGACCATCTCCTGGGTGACCTCGTCAGGCACCAGCTCACCGGCGTCCATGTACTTCTTCGCCAGCCTGCCCAGCTCGGTCCCGCCGGCCAGGTTCGACCGGAAGAGATCGCCCGTCGAGACGTGTGGGATACCCAGCGACTCCGCGAGCAACGCTGCCTGGGTGCCTTTTCCCGCACCCTGCGGGCCGACGATGAGCAGACGCATCAGCGGAGGAACCCTTCGTAGTTGCGCTGCATCAGCTGGGTCTCGATCTGCTTCACCGTGTCCAGGCCGACACCGACCATGATCAGCACAGAGGTCCCGCCGAACGGGAAGTTCTGCGCATTGTTGCTCGTCAGCGAGAGGAACAGGTTGGGCAGGATCGCGACGATGCCGAGATACAGCGAACCCGGCAGGGTGATCCGTGACAGCACGAACTGCAGGTACTCCGCGGTCGGCCGGCCGGGCCGGATGCCGGGGATGAACCCGCCGTACTTCTTCAGCTCGTCGGCCCGCTCCGTCGGGTTGAAGGTGATTCCGACGTAGAAGTAGGTGAAGAAGATGATGAGCGCGAAGTACAGGACGTTGTGGAACCAGTTGCTCTGGTCCACCACGTAGACCGTCAGGAACTGGGTGATCCCTGAGTACTCCACCTGGCCCTGGGCGTTGGTGCTACCACCGATCAGCTGGACGATCAGCGAGGGGATGTAGAGCAGCGAGGTCGCGAAGATGACCGGGATGACGCCGGCCTGGTTCACCTTCAGCGGCAGGTAGGTCGAGGT
>CAXSEW010000633.1:0-2562 GCA_964236185.1 uncultured Nakamurella sp.
GCTGGCGAGCGCCTTCGACATCACCTGCCACGGCAAGGATCGGCTCTCGATAGAGGGTGATGGTGTCCGGCAGGGGCCAGGAGAAGTTGGAGGTCCGGGAGGTGAGTGCCACGCCGTGGTAGAGCCCGTAGAGCGACTGCGTCGGATGCCGCGGCTCCACCAGGACGACGACGTTGTCCATCGCCCGGGCGAAGTCGCGGGGAATCAGGTCGAGCGCCTCGGACACCAGTTCGTCGAACTCCGCATCCGACATCGTCACAGCCATGACCCCATGATGCCCGCGCGCCGGGCCCGCGGGCGCAGCGGTGGAGATGCCTGCGCACCCGGCATTAGGCTCGGCGCTGTGATCGACCTGCGCAGCGTACGAGAGAACCCCGAGCGGGCCCGAGCCTCCCAGATCGCCCGGGGAGCCGATCCGTCGGCGGTCGAATCGCTGCTCTCCGCCGATGCGGACCGCCGGGCTGCCGTCGCCGCCGCGGACACCATGCGAGCGGAGCAGAAGACCCTCGGCCGGAGCGTGGGCCAGGCCGCCAAGGAAGACCGGCCGGTGCTGCTGGCGCACAGCAAGGAGCTGGCGGCCAAGGTCCGCGCGGCCGAGGCGCAGGCGAATACCGCCAACGACGCGCTCGTCGCCGTGCACAAGTCCTTTCCCAACCTCATCGAGGACGGCGTCCCGGCGGGCGGCGAGCAGGACTTCGTCGTGCTCGAACACGTCGGCGCGCCGCCGACACTCGCCTTCGAACCCAAGGACCACCTGGAGATCGGCGAGGCGCTCGGCGCGATCGATGCCGAGCGCGGCGCGAAGGTGTCCGGGGCCCGCTTCTACTTCCTGCGGGGCGTCGGTGCGCGGTTGCAGTGGGCGATGTTGAATTTGGCCATGTCCAAGGCCATCGCCAACGGCTTCATCCCGATGATCCCGCCGGTGCTGGTGAAGCCGGAGTCGATGGAGGGCACCGGCTTTCTCGGCCAGCACAGCGACGAGGTCTATCGGCTCGCCCACGACGACCTCTACCTGGTGGGCACCTCCGAGGTGCCGCTGGCCGCCTATCACGCGGACGAGATCCTGGACCTGTCCGGCGGTCCCACCCGTTACGCCGGCTGGTCCACCTGTTTCCGCCGGGAAGCCGGTTCCTACGGCAAGGACACCCGAGGCATCATCCGGGTGCACCAGTTCGACAAGATCGAGATGTTCTCCTACTGCCGACCGGAGGACGCCGCCGACGAGCACCAGCGGCTGCTCGGGTTCGAGCGCGAGATGCTGGCTGCGGTCGAGGTGCCCTACCGCATCATCGATGTCGCTGCCGGTGACCTCGGTTCCTCGGCGGCCCGGAAGTACGACTGCGAAGCGTGGGTGCCGACCCAGCAGGCGTATCGCGAGCTGACCTCGACGTCGAATTGCACGACGTTCCAGGCGCGGCGGCTGGGTGTCCGGTATCGGGACTCCGACGGCAAGCCGCAGGTTGCGGCGACCCTCAACGGCACCTTGGCGACCACCCGCTGGCTTGTCGCGATCCTGGAGAACCACCAGCAGGCCGACGGTTCGGTGCGGGTACCCGAAGCGCTCCGGCCCGGGCTGGGTGGCCTCGAGGTTCTGGAGCCGATCCGCTAGCTGCGCCGGTCGGCGGTTCCACCGTCCGTCCGGTGATTCAGCTCGCGTGGCTGGCGTGGTGGTCGAGCGCTACCTGCAGCCAGAAGGTGAGTTGGTCCTCGGAGTTCACCGCCGCGCCGGATACGACGATCCAGCCGGGACCCATGGAACGGTGCGGGCCCATGGCGGCCGGTTCGGCGCCCGGAAGGTCTAGCAGCTCCGCGGAACGGGCGGGGTCGATCCGGACCAGTAGTCCGTCCTGGCGGACGGCCACCAGCATCCGGTCGTCCAGCATCACCGACACGCCGCCGAACATGGGCACCTCCCGGACGGCGTGGCCGGCAGGCAGCAGCGCTCGAACCCGCTCGTGCAGTGTCGTGCTCATCGTCCGCCCTTCTTGAGGTAGTCGGCCCCGTCGTAGTGCAGTTGCAGTGCACTGATTCGCCCGTCCTGGTAGCTGAAGAATTCGGCAAAACGAACCGTTCCGTTCGGCAGGACGGCGTCATACAGCACGGCCGACCCGCGGTCGTCGTGCACCTCCGCAGCGATCTCGAGGTTGTTGACGGAGGCGATGAACCCGGCGACGCCGTGGAGGAATCCTTCGGTGGAATCCGGTCGGTGCCCGGCCAGCGAGCCGGTGAAGTCCAAGTGGTCCGACAGCAGCTGGCGCAGCGCCTCGCCCTGTGCGTAAGCCTGCGGTCCACCGGTCAGGATCCGGTAGTACTCCTGCAGGACGGGTGGAGCAGCGGAGGAAATGACGGTGCGCATCGGGTCTCCCAGGCGAGGTGTCGTGTAACTATAGAATGTGAAGTGTTCACTTGAAATAGTCAAGGAGTCTGATGCGGTCGTACGGTCAGTTGTGCGCGGTCGCGCGGGCGCTGGACGTCGTGGGTGACCGCTGGACCCTGCTGATCGTCCGCGAGTTGCTCCACCTCGAGCAGGCTCGATTCACGGACCTGCAGAACGGTCTGCCC